>DNNT01000277.1 GCA_003497545.1 Arenimonas sp.
GAGGCCAACGTCAACACCGGCTTCAGCGCCATCAACCTGACGTTTTCGGTGGGCACGGACATGGACGCCTCGCTCGTCGAGATCCTGGCGCGGCTCAACCGCCTGCAGCCGCTGCCGCGCGATGCCACGCCGCCGCGCGTGGCCCTGGGTTCGGACGACGCCAACCAGTCGCTGACCTATTTCTTCGTGCAGAAGCTGCCCGGCACGCCGGGTGACATCAACGACTACCGGCGGCTGATCGAGGACCGGGTGGTGCCGCGCATCACCGCGGTGGAAGGCGTGGCCGGCGTGGACATCAACGGCGCCGGTGGCGAGGAGCTGGCGATCGAGGTGGATCTCGACCTGGCCGCCGCCTACGGCATCCCGCTGACGCAGGTGGCCGAGCTGGCCGCGCGCGCCACCGACGTGTCCGGCGGCAGCTTCGACGCCGGCCGGCGACAGGTGATCCTGCGCTTCGCCGGGCGCTACGAGCCGGAGGCGCTGGGCGAGCTGATCCTGGCCTGGCGCGACGGCCGGCCGGTGCGCCTGGGCGACATCGCCACGGTGTCGGTAAAGCGCCCGGAGCAGGTCTTCTTCGCCTACCAGAACGGCAATCCCGCCATCGGCCTGCGCATCCGGCGCGAGAGCGGCGCCAACGTGCTGGCCACGCTGGGCGAGGTGAAGCGGGTGGTGGCCGAGGTGCGGGAGCAGGAGCTGGCGCCGCGCGGGCTGGGCATCGAGCAGAGCTTCGATGCCTCGCTGTTCATCAACCGCGCCATCGGCCTGCTTTCGGGCAGCCTGTTCGCCGGCGTGGCGCTGGCGGTGGGCTGCCTGTGGTGGTTCCTGCGCGACGCCCGCGCCACGCTGCTGATCGCCACGGCCATCCCGATTTCGCTGCTGGCCACCTTCATCGTGCTCCAGCTCACCGGCCGCAGCCTCAACGTCATCTCGCTCGCCGGCCTGGCCTTCGCGGTGGGCATGGTGATGGACGCGGCGGTGGTGGTGGCTGAAAACATCGTGCGCCTGCGCGAATCGGGCCTGGGCGCGGCGAAAGCGGCGCTGGAGGGCACGCGCCAGGTGGCCGGGGCGCTGCTGGCCTCGACGCTGACGACGGTGGCGGTGTTCGTGCCGGTGATCTTCATGCGCGACGTCGAGGGCCAGCTGTTCTCCGACCTGGCGCTGACGATCTCCATCGCCGTGGGCATCTCGCTGCTGGTGGCGCTGACCGTGCTGCCGGCGGCGGCAGGACGCCTGCTGCGGCCCGGCGCAGGCGCGCCCGATCCCGGCTATTCGCGACTGGCTGCGTGGACCCTGCGCGCCACCGACGGCCGTCGCCGGCAGTGGGCCTGGGTGCTGGGCGGCGTGCTGGTGCCGGTGCTGGCGTCGGCCCTGCTGCTGCCGCGCGTGGACTACCTGCCACCGGTCAAGCGCGCCGCCGTCGACGTGTGGTTCAACTTCCCGCCGGGCATGGGCCCGGCCGCGGTGGACCGCGAGATCGCCCCGCGGTTGCTCGAGCGCATGCGCCCCTTCATGGAAGGCGAGCGTGAGCCCCAGCTGAGCAACTGGTACCTCAACCTCTGGCCCAACGGCGGCACGCTGGGCGCGCGCGTGGTGGACGAATCGCGCATCGGCGAGCTGGAGCAGCTGATCCGCGACGAAGTGGTGGCGGGCCTGCCCGACACCCGCGCCTTCGTCGCCGAGGGCAACCTGTTCGGAGGTTTCGGCGGCTCCAGCCGCGCCATCGCCATCCACCTGCAGCACGGTGACGGCGAGGCGCTCAACGCCGCGGCCGAGCAGGGCCGGCGCCTGCTGGCGGAAAAATTCCAGGGCGCCAACGTGCAGGCCTGGCCCAATGCCGACGGCGCCGCGGAAGAGCTGCGCGTGCTGCCCGACGACCGCCGCCTGGCCGAAGCCGGCTGGCGCCGCCCCGAGCTGGGCACGGTGGTGCGCGTGCTGGGCGAGGGCGCCTGGCTGGGCGAACACTTCGACGGCGAGCGCCGGCTGCCCATCGTGCTGCGCGCCGATCCGGCCGCTGGCCTGGACGCGCCGGCCCTGTTCGCCGCCGCGCCGCTGGCCACGCCGGGCGGCGGCGTGCTCAGCCTGGGCGAACTGGCGCGCGTGCAGTCGACGCTGGCGCCGGGCCAGCTGCGCCGCGTGGACGGCCGCCGGACCATCAGCCTGACCGTCGATCCGCCGGCCAGCCTGTCGCTGGAGGAAGCCCTGGAGATCGTCGACGGCGAGGTGGTGCCGGCCCTGCGCGCCGCGCTGCCGCCGGACGCCGGCGTGCGGGTGTCCGGTAGCGCCGACCGCCTGGGCGAGGTGGTGCGCACCATGTCGGGCAACTTCGCGATGGCGCTGCTGGTGCTGTTCCTGCTGATGGCGGCGCTGTTCAAGTCGGTGCGCGACAGCGCCTTCGTCATGGCCACGCTGCCAATGGCGGTGCTGGGCGGCGCGCTGGCCCTGCGCGCGGTGGCGCTGTTCACGCCGCAGACGCTGGACCTGCTGTCGATGATTGGTTTCATCATGCTGCTGGGCATGGTGATCAACAACGCCATCCTGCTGGTGGCGCAGGCGCGCGCCGGCGAAGCCGAAGGCCTGGCGCTGGAAGCCGCGCTGGCGCAGGCGCTGTCGCAGCGGCTGCGGCCGATCCTGATCGCCACGCTCACCGGCGTGTTCGGCGCGCTGCCCATGGCCATCAACCCCGGGCCGGGCGCGGTGATCTACCGCGGCCTGGCTGCCGTCACCGTCGGCGGGGTCGGCCTGAGCCTGGTCTTCACCCTGGTGCTGGTGCCGGCGCTGATGCGCCTTGCCGCGGGCCTGCGCGACGACCTGCGCCAGCGCAGCGGCCAATCCGCCAGCGCCACTCCCATGACCGCCTGATCCAAGGAGAACCGCCATGCGCCGCGCTTTCCACCTGCCGCTGCTGACCCTGCTGGCCACCGCCTGCGCGGCCGCCGCCGTCGCCCAGTCCCCGCCCGCGGCACCGGCGGCGCCGGTGGACGTGGCGCCGGCGGTGGCCGCCGAATTCGCCCCGCTGCACTGGTCGCCGGGCAGCGTGGCCAGCCGCGAGGACGCGCGCGAGGCGGCCGAGATCGGCGGCCGGGTGGTGGCCGTCGCCGAGGTGGGCACCGCCCTGCGCCGCGGCGACGTGCTGGCCCGCGTCGACGACGCCGCGCTGCGCCTGCACGAGCGGCAGGNNCCCGCCTGCAGGCCCAGGTGGACTACGCGCGCCGCCAGGAAGAGCGCTACACCGCGCTGGTGCGCGATGCCGGCATCTCCGGCGCCCAGCTCGACCAGGCCATCGCCGAACGGCGCATGCGCGAACAGGACCTGGCCGCCGCGCGCGTCGCGCTCGAACAGGCGCGCCTGCAGCTGCGCCAGGCCACCGTGCGCGCGCCCTACGACGGCGTGGTGGTGGAGCGCGCCACGGCGCTGGGCGAATTCCTGGCGCCGGGCATGGCGGTGGCGCGGCTGGTGAACACCGGGGCGCTGGAAGTGCGCACGCGCGCACCCGTGGCCTTGGTCGGACACCTGCGCGAAGGCGTGGCGGTGACGCTGCGCGACGGCGAGCGGGTGCGCGCGCACCGCCTGGCCACGCTGGTGCCGGTGGGCGACGAAGCTTCGCGCCAGGTCGAGCTGCGCGTCGCGCTCTCGCCGGAAGAGGCCGCGGAGGCCGGCCTGGTGGTGGGTGCCGCGCTGCAGGTCGGTGTTCCCAGCGACGCGCCGCGCCGCGTGGTGGCGGTGCCGCGCGACGCGCTGGTGCTGCGCCGCGAGGGCAGCCACGTGATGCGGGTCGGCGCCGGCGACGCCGCCGAGCGCGTGCCGGTGGACGTTGGCGCGGCCCAGGGCGAACTGGTGGAAGTGCGGGGCGCCGTGCGCCCGGGCGACCGGCTGGTGGTGCGCGGCGCCGAACGCTTGCAGGTGGGCCAGGCCTTGCGGGTGTCCGCGGCTGGCCAGGCGCCGGTGGTGGCATTGGCGGCCAGTCCCACGCGCCAGCGGCCGTGACGCGGCGCCGTCAGAGTTCGAAGCGGGTCTTGATGGGTTTCACGGGGCCCGTGTAGCGCTCCTTGCCCAGCCGGCCCTTCAGCGGCGGCAGCGCGAGCTTCGGCTCCGGCACCTTCTGGTCGGGCAGGTGGTCGAGCAGGTGGCGGATGAGCGTGAGCCGGCCGCTCTTCTGGTCGTTGAAGTCCACCACGTGCCAGGGCGCGAAGCGATGGTGGGTGGCCTTGAACATGGCGTCGCGGGCCTTGCCGTACTCGGCGTATTTCTCGCGCGCCTTGAGGTCGATGGGCGAGAGCTTCCAGCGCTTGAGCGGATCGGCCAGGCGTTCGGCGAAACGCTCTTCCTGCTGCTCCTGGTCCACCGCCAGCCAGTACTTGAACAGCAGGATGCCGTCGTCCACCAGCAGCTTCTCGAACACCGGCGCCTGCGCCAGGAAGGCCTGGACCTGCTCCGGCGTGGCGTAACCCATCACCTTCTCGACGCCGGCGCGGTTGTACCAGCTGCGGTCGAACAGCACGATTTCCCCGGCCGCGGGCAGGTGCGGCACGTAACGCTGGAAGTACCACTGGCCTTGCTCGCGCTCGCTGGGCTTGGACAGCGCCACCACCCGGCACTGGCGCGGGTTCAGGCCGTCGGCGATGGCGTTGATGGCGCCGCCCTTGCCGGCGGTGTCGCGGCCTTCGAACAGCACCACCAGGCGCTTGCCGGTGTGCTGCAGCCAGCGCGCCATGGCGTTGAGCTCCACCTGCATTTCCTCGAGCTTGTCCTGGTAACGCCGGCGTTTTTCCTTGCTCATGCAGCGGCTCCTGGTGGGCGCCCGGGCTCAGCGTTCGCGGAGGCGGGGGCGCAGGTTGGCGAGGTTGCAGGGTTTGGTGCGGGCGTCGAGCTGGGCACGGATGAGCTTTTCCCAGCCCGTTCGGCAGGCCGAGGTGGAGCCGGGCAGGGCGAACAGGAAGGTGCCGTTGGCCAGGCCGGCGAAGGCGCGCGACTGCAGCGTGCTGGTGCCGATTTCGTCCCAGCTCAGGTGCCGGAACAGTTCGCCGAAGCCGGGCATTTCCTTGTCCAGCAGCGGCAGCAGCGCCTCGGGGGTGGAATCGCGGCCGGTGAAGCCGGTGCCGCCGGTGACCAGGATGCCGTGCACGGCCTCGTCGGCGATCCAGCGGGAAACCAGGGCGCGCAGCGCGTACTTGTCGTCGCGCGCGATGGCGCGCTCGTGCAGCTGGTGGCCGGCTTCGGCCAGCGCGGCGGCGAGGTAGTCGCCGGAAGTGTCGTTTTCGGCGGTGCGGGTGTCGGACACCGTCAGCACGCACAGCGACAGCGG
>DNNT01000086.1 GCA_003497545.1 Arenimonas sp.
AATACACCATGCCCAGGCCGGTCAGCGTGGCCAGGCCCAGCAGCGGCAGCATCAGCACGCCGCTGCTGCGGTGCCAGCTCAGCCAGCGGCGCGCCGGCGGCCCGGCGTGCCAGCGCAATTGCGACAGCGCCTTGCCGGCTTTCGGCCACCACAGGTAGAGGCCGCTGAGCAGCAGGCCGAAGGCGATCCAGCCCGCCACGCCCAGCACTTCCTTGCCGACGGCGCCGCCCAGCAGCTCCACGTGCCAGTGGTGCAGCCACATCAGCCAGTCGCTGTCGTGGCTGCGCACCAGCAGTTGTTCGCCATCGGTGGGCGCGAAGTAGGCGCGGCTGCCGTCGGCGTAATAGGCCTGCTAGACCGGCAGGCCTTCGCGCGGCAGGTCGAGCGCGGTGAGGCCGCGCGCGGCCCCGTCGGCGAGCAGGCGGTCCATCACCTCGCCGCTCGCCGACGGGGAANNCCCCGCCAGCGACACCAGTGCGAACACCGTGCCTGCGACCAGCCCCAGCCACAGGTGCAACCAGGCCAGCAGCGCCCGGACGCGCCGCTTCAGTCGGCCCGGGGCGCGGTGGCTGGCGTCGGCCTTGGCCGGGCTCAGAAGCGGTGCGACCAGGCCAGGCTCAGCACGCGGCCGCGGCCGGCGACGTAGTCGTCGTTCGAGGGCGTGGTCTGCGAGTAGTAGGTGACGTACTGCTCACCCAGCAGGTTTTCCAGGCCCACCGACAGCGTGCCCAGCGGTAGGGCGAAACGCGCCTGCAGGTCGAGCGTGGTGTAGCCGTCGAAGGAAGCGACGCGGCTGCCGAAACGCTCGAAGTCGCGGTCGAAGGCGTGGCTGGCCTGCAGGCGGGTGGCGACGCCCTCGGTCCAGGCGCGCTCCCAGAACAGCGTGGCGCGGTCGGGGCTGATGTTGATGCCCTCGAGGTCGGTGTCCACCGCGCCGTCCTGGTTGCGGTCGTAGCGGCCTTCGGTTTCGGCGTAGGCGAGGCCGACGCGGTCGCCGTCGCCGAAGCGCAGGGCCACGTTGCCTTCGACGCCGCGGATCTCGGTCTTCTGGCGGCTGACGTTGTAGTTGTCGGCCACCGGGTCGTAGACCAGCAGCGAACCCAGGTCGGAATCGGACCAGTAGGCGGCCAGGTGCGCGGTCCAGCGGCCGTCGTCGTAGTCGAGGCCGAGTTCGCGGTTGTCGGCGACCACGGGCGAGAGGTCCACCAGGTTCTCCACCGACTGGCCCGGGCGGTTGATGGCGCGCAGCACGCGGCCGATGTCGGCCACGGTGTAACCCTCGGCATAGGAGCCGTAGAAGGCCAGCGCGTCGGTGGCCTGCCAGACGAAGCCGGCGTTGGGCAGGGTTTCGCGGGTTTCCGGGTTACCGCCTTCGACGGCCTGCGTGCCGTACACCGGCAGGGTGACGTAGTCGTCCACGTCCAGCTCGCCGCGCTCGTGGCGCAGGCCGCCGACCAGGCTCAGGTCGCCCACGGCGTACTGCAGCTGCACGAAGGGCGAGGTGGAGCGGTAGGTGGTTTCAGGCACCCAGTCGAGGCCAGCTTCGAGCAGTTCCTGGTAGGTGGTGTCCTGCGCCAGGTCGAGGCCCAGCGTGGCCTGCAGCGGCAGCCCGAACAGGTCGGCGCGCGACCAGCTGAACTTGCCGCCGAACTTCTCGGAAACGTTCTGCGACTGGTCCTGCCAAATTGAACCTGGTTCATTCCTGAAGAAATCCACCCAGGGGCTGGAGCCGTAGCGGGCGGCGAAATCCACCCAGTACAGCTGCGCCTGCAGGTAGCCGCCGGCGAGGTCGCGGTCGGTGTAGTCGGCGGCGACCTGGGTGGAGCGGTTGCGCGGCGGGTCCAGCGGCAGGTCGCCGCGCACCGAGGTGGCGGTGGTGCCGGTGGCGATCGAGCCGGGCACCGAGACGTAATCGCCGTCGCCGTCGAGCGCGTAATGGCTGGCGGTGAGCTGCAGGCGGCGGTCGCCGCCCAGGTCGAAGCCGAGCTTGGCGAACAGGTTGGTGGACTTCGAATCCATCAGGTCGCCCTGGACCCCGTTCACCGCCAGCGCGCGGCCGTCGCCGTCGTAGTGCAGGCCTTCGGTGGCGTGCGAGGCGCCGCCGACGAAGTCCACCGCGCCGCGGCGGGTGCCGAACAGCCAGGAGGCGCGGGTGCCGGTGGCGTCGTCTTCGCCGGGCAGCGCGGTGCTGGCGCCGAGCGAGACGTCGTGCCAGGTGTCGCCGTCTTCGCGCGGCGCGCGCTTGGTGATGATGTTGATGATGCCGCCCGAGGCGCCCAGGCCCTGCAGCGCGTTGGCGCCGTGGATGACCTCGATGCGCTCGACCATGGCCGGGTCGATGGTGTGGGCGTCGCGCGAACCGTCGCGCAGCGGGGTGGACTGCGGCACGCCGTCGACCATGTACAGCGGCTGCCGGCCGCGCAGGGATTCGCCGAAGCTCGTCATCTTCTGGCGCGAGGGCGCGAAGGCCGGGATCAGGTTGGCCAGCACCTGCGACAGGTCGTTGGTGAGCGCCAGCTGCTGCTCGAGCTGGGCGCGGTCGATGACGGTGATGGTGTTCGGCAGCGCCGCTTCCGACCACGGCAGGCGGCTGGTGCTGGCGGACACGGTGACTTCGTCGAGGACGGTGAGCTCGTCATCGGCCAGGGCGGGCAGGGAAAGGGCGCCGAGGACGGCGAGGGCGAGAACGGAAAGGCGGGGCATGCGGGAGGTCCATCAAGGGAACTTCGCGCATGATAATAAGAATGATTCGCAACAGCAACAACTAGGCAGGGCCGAAACGGTCCTCCACTTCCGCCCGCCGGGGCATGGCCAGGGCCGCGCCGCGGCGTTCGGTGGACAGTGCGGCGTAGCGGTTGGCGAAGTGCACGGCCTCGGCGAAGGCCGCGCCCGCCCGGGCGGCGAGGGCTGCGGCCAGCGCGCCGCTGAAGGCGTCGCCGGCGCCGGTGGTGTCCACCGCCTGCACGGCCTCCGGGCGAAGGCGATAGGCGCCGGTGATATCGCCACGCTGCGCGTCATCCGGGTGCGAAACGAACACGCCGCTGGCGCCCAGCGTCACCACCACGGTGGCCCAGGGCGCGAGTTCGCGGCAGAGCGCGT
This sequence comes from Arenimonas sp., assembly GCA_003497545.1. GTDB lineage: Bacteria > Pseudomonadota > Gammaproteobacteria > Xanthomonadales > Xanthomonadaceae > Arenimonas. Next base: position 3,100 of record DNNT01000086.1, read on the forward strand.
GCAGGGCGGCGTCGTCCTGCGCGGCCAGCGCATCGGCGTCGCAGGCCAGGCCGCGGTGGCGCTGCAGCAGTGCGTCGAATTCGGTTTCGTTCGGCGTCAGCACGTCGGCCTGGCGCAGCAGGGCTTCGGTGGTGAAGGCGTTCGCCGGCGCGGGGTTGAGGATGGCCAGCGTGTTCGCGGCGCGGGCGCGGCGCAGGCCTTCGTGCACCGCCTCGGGCGACACCTCCAGCTGCGCCAGGAAAACATCGGCACCGGCGAAGGCCGGGTCCAGCGCGGCGACGAAGCCGGGCGTCAGCGCCGCGTTCGCACCGGGCGCCACCACGATGACATTGCGGCCCGCCGCGTCCACGAAGATGCCGGCGGTGCCCGAGGGCAGCCCGCCGTGCACTTCCGCGTGCAGCGCGATGCGGTCGGCCAGCGCCAGGCTGCGCGCGGTGTCGGCCGCGGCGTCTTCGCCCAGCGCCGTCACGAACCCGGTGCGGGCACCGGCGCGGGCCGCGGCCACGGCCTGGTTGAAACCCTTGCCGCCCGGGCCGCTGGCGTAGCTGCCCAGACGCGTGGCGCCGGGGGCGGGCAGGTCGTCGGCGGACCACACGTGGTCCTGGTTGTACGAGCCCAGGACAAGCACCGTGCCCGCCATGGCTCAGGCACCCAGGGTGGTGAGCACGCCGGCGATGGTGGCGGTCATGAAGGTCGCCAGGGTGCCGCCGAGCACGGCGCGCAGGCCGAACTTGGCCAGGTCCTGGCGGCGCTCCGGGGCCAGGCCGCCGATGCCGCCGATCTGGATGGCGATGGAGCTGAAGTTGGCGAAGCCGCACAGCGCGTAGGTCGCGATCAGGCGGCCCTTCTCGGAGAGCTCGACGCCGTCCACGCGGCCATTCACGATGTCGGCGAGCTGCAGGTAGGCCACGAATTCATTGATGACGATCTTCTGGCCGATCAGCGAGCCCACCGTGGTGGCGTCCTGCCAGGGCACGCCGATGACCCAGGCGATGGGCGCCAGCACGTAGCCGAAGATGGTGGCCAGGTCGGTGGGCTTGCCCAACATGGCGGCCACGCCGGTGATGTCGCCCAGCCAGGTCAGCGGGGCGTTGATGAGCGCGATCAGGGCGATGAAGGCCAGCAGCATCGCGCCGATGTTCAGCGCCAGGCGCAGGCCGTCGGCGGCGCCGGCGGCGGCGGCGTCGATGATGTTGCTGGAGGTCTTCTCGACTTCCATCTTCACCGTGCCGCGGGTGAGCGGGGTGCCGGTTTCCGGGATCAGCAGCTTGGCCACCACCAGGGTGGCGGGCGCGGCCATGATGGACGCGGCCAGCAGGTGCTTGGCGTAGAAGGCCTGCTGCTCCGGGTCGCCGCCGCCGAGCATGCCCACGTAGGCCGCCAGCACGCCGCCGGCGATGTGGGCCATGCCGCCGATCATCATGGTGATGAGTTCGGATTCGGTCATGCGCGGAATGTAGGGGCGCACCGTCAGCGGCGCCTCGGTCTGGCCGATGAAGACGCTGGCGCAGACGCTGGTGGTTTCGGCGCCGGACACCTTCATCACCTTGGTGATGGCCCAGGCCATGGCGCGCACGATCGCCTGCATCACGCCCAGGTGGTACATCACGCCCATCAGCGCGGCGAAGAAGATGATGGTGGGCAGCACCTGGAAGGCGAAGATGAAGCCGAACTTCGAGGTGTCCATCAGGCTGCCGAAGATGAAGTTCGAGCCCGCGGACACGAACTCGAGGATCTTCACGAAGCCGTGGCCCAGCCAGTCGAACACTTCGCGGCCGCCCGGCACCAGCAGCACCAGGGCCGCGAAACCGATCTGCAGGGTGATGCCGGTGAGCACCAGCCGCCAGTCGACCGCCCCCTTGTTGTTGGAGAAGAGCCAGGCGATGCCGATCAGGACCGCCAGGCCGAACAGGCCGAAAAGGATGCTGGTGACCATGGAATGAGACCCCGGGAAGATGCGGCAGGGTAGTTCACCGCGCCCCGCCCGGGCAATGCGGGCTCAGTCGCCCTCGCGGGCCACCACGCGGTTCCGGCCCCCGGCCTTGGCGGCGCGCAGGCGCTGGTCGGCCCGTTTCATCAGGCCCGACAGGTCGTTGGCGTCCTGCGGGCAGCAGGCCAGGCCGGCGCTGAGGGTGAGCTTGCGCGGCTCGACCTCGGGCTCGGGCAGGAAGGGGCTGGCCTCGAGCTTGCGGCGCAGGGCTTCCATGCGCTCCCAGGCGGCGCCGATGGGCAGCGGCAGCATCAGTACGAACTCCTCGCCGCCGACGCGGATCATCGGCTCCTCGCGGCCCAGTTCGCGCCGCAGCACCGCCACGGCGTGGCGCAAGGCGCGGTCGCCGGCGAGGTGGCCGAGTTCGGCGTTGATGTGGCGGAAGTTGTCGAGGTCGACCAGGGCCAGGGTGAGCGTGCGACCGTCGCGCCGCGCCGATTCCACCTTCGACGGGACCTGGGTGTTGAGGTAGCTGCGGTTGTGCAGGCCGGTCAGGCCGTCGGTGCTCGACCACTGGGTCAGACGCTGGGCGCGGAACACGATGACCGCCGTGACCAGCGTGGCGGACAGCAGCAGCACCAGCCGCTGCAGCTGCGAGGAGGTGTTCACGGCGCCGTACTCGGCTGACACCAGCGGGCCGTCGGCGAGGGCCACCACGGCCAGCCACAGCAGCGCCGACTGCGCCAGCGCCAGCGTGCCGGCGAACAGCGTGACCCGCAGGTCCTGCCGCAGCGCGGTGGCGAAGATGGCCAGGAAGTAGCAGCCCCAGACCACGGTACTGTTGAGCGTGGCCACCGGCGAAGTCAGCAGGCCCAGCAGCACCAGCACGAAGCTGACCAGGCTCACGTCGAAGGCCGACGACACCATGGGGAGCCAGGCCGGGCGGCGTTTGTGCTGGGCCATGCGCAGCCACGACCCGCTGAAGAGGACCACGCCCACTGCGCCCGCCAGTCCCGCCAGGCTGTCGGACGCCTGGCCGCCGGCGAGCACGTTGAGCAGCGGCAGCAGCAGGAGCAGGCCGGCCACGAGCAGTCGCAGGCGGGCGACCAGCAACTCGCCGCCGGCGCCGATTTCCAGCAGCAGGTCGTCGGGACGCTCGCGCAGCGCGGCCGCGAGGTCGTCCAGGGTTTCTCTCAGGGTACTCACGCCGGGGGTCGTGGCCTGGGGACGGTGGGACGAGGATACGACGCCACGCCGCGTGCTGTCAGGAAGGCAGCCCCTGGAAGGCGACCCACAGGCCAAGGCCGGCGAACAGCGCCGCCGCGGCGTAGCGCGCCGCCTTGAGCGGCAGCTTCGCGGCGAAACGCGCGCCCAGCAGCACCACCGGCACATTGGCGATGGCCATGCCCAGCGTGGTGCCGGCCACCACCTGCCACAGCGGCGAGTACTGCGCCGCCAGCACGATGGTGGCGACCTGGGTCTTGTCGCCGATCTCGACCAGGAAGAAGGCCACCAGCGTGGCCAGGAAGGCGCCGTATTTCGGCGTCTTCGCTTCGTCTTCTTCCAGCTTGTCGGGCACCAGGGCCCAGGCGGCCACGGCCAGGAAGGACACCACCACGCACCAGCGCAGCACCTGCGGGCTGACCCAGCCGGTCACCAGCGCGCCCAGCCAGCCGGCCAGCGCGTGGTTGAGCAGGGTGGCCACCAGGATGCCGGCGACGATGGGCCAGGGCTTGCGGTAGCGGGCCGCCAGCACGAGCGCGAGCAACTGGGTCTTGTCGCCGATTTCAGCGACGGCGACGGCTAGGGTGGAAACGAAGAGGGCGTCCAAGGAAAACTCCGGGGCCGGGTATGGGGCAAGGGAAGGCCGACGCCCCGCCACCCGGCCCGGGTGAGCGACGCGTCTGCCTCCGGTCTTGCCCGCAAGGCCTTCGCCTTGCCCGCGCACCATGGCGGTTGCCAAGTGTGTTGACGCGCGGAAGTCCCGTGGGGGCTGGGCTACTCCCCGAAGTCAGGGAAAGCGGGGAGATTATAGCGGGATCGGTGGGCCGCAGAAATCCGAGGCGGTAAGCGTGGGCTGGCGATACGGTGCCGAGGCGTCCAGCCCGCGGCCGAGGTAACGCCTGCCGCCGAAGCGCTGCTCGTGCAGGCGCGCCGCTTCGGCCTCCAGTCGTGCGCGCTCCGCGTCGTTCAATCCGGCGCGCTGCGCCCAGGAGGGATGTGTTTCGCGGCCGAACAGCCGGTCGGCGAGGACGCGCTGGACGTGCGCAGCCCGCGGGTCGTCCGGCACCAACCCGTCGCCCAGGTCCGAGTCATTGTCCAAGGCACGCGCCAGTGCTGATGCGGCTTCAGGCTCCCCGGCCCTGGCAGCCGCGAACAGGTGCCGCGCGGCATCGCGCCGCCATGCATCGAAACCCGGGTGCTGGTAGATGCCGCGCTGGAACCGGAACTGCTTGCCGATTGAGAAGTACAGGACTTGCGACGGTGCATGGCCGGCCGCGGCGGCCGGCGCCAGCAAAGCGAGTGTGCCCACTTCGTTGCCCGGGTTGGCATCGCGGCAAGCGGCCGCCTGTTCCAGGCGCAGCAGCGCGGCTTCTGCTTCGGCGTTGGCGGCCTCGAGATTGCCTTCTTCCTCGAGCCTTTCCTCGTAGTCCGAGGGGCCCGCCTCCTGCGGTCGCGCGCGCAACATGCGGCAACGCATGCGTTCGATGGCAAGTCGGCAACTGGCTTCGGGGTGGCCTGCATCGGACCAGCGCTGAAGCTCGGCCATGCGTTGGGCGAGGGGCAAGGTTTCGGCAGGCAGCATGGACAAAGGCGCATCGGCGCGCAGCTTGTCTGATTCGCCGGGAGCTTCGATGGCCTGCGACGTTGGCGATACCTCCGGCGCAGGCTGATCCTTCCTGCTCAATGTTTCCACGGCAGTGGTCGATTCCGACCACAGTCGCCAGCTTGCCGCGAGGAGCAAGACGGCAACGAGGGCCACGCCGGCGGAGCGCCTGGCGCGGCTCATTTCTTGGGCCCCGGGACGGTCTGGCTGCAGGTTTGGCCGCTGCCAGCCATCAGTGGCATGCCGTGGTCGTTGGGTTCGGTATTGGGGTCCAGCTCGAGGCCATTGAAATACTCGACGTGCCAGCGGCGCGCCAGCGCCTGCGCCTCCTGGTCGAGCGCGGGATCCACTTGGGGCAGGCTGACCGCGATCTTCGCTGCCTCGGGATGCTGGCCAGCGAACAGCACCAGCAGCCCTGCGCGAGCCCGTTCGCGCAGCGGGTCGGGCGGCAGCAGGGCCGCGAGCTGGCCGCCGAACATGGGCTCCTGCGCCAGCATCAGGTGCAGCGCCGCCTCCGGGTAGCCCGCTTCGAACGCCGCCTGGAGCATAGCCGGCGCCTCGCGGCGCCAGGTGTCGAAGTCCGGCGTGGAAAGGAAGGCGTAACTTTCGCCGGGTATGCCGAAAGCCTCGCCCTTGGCATAACGCAGCATCGCCTCGGGTTCGCCCGCGAAGGCGGCCTGGCGCAAATAGGTGAAATGCCGATCACCGTACTTTTCGATCAGTTCCGAGCAACGCGTCGGAGGCCCCTGGTCGCCGCCCACCCGCCGCGGGCCTGCGAACACTGCCTGCTGGCGGCAAGCCTGCAGCTCCGCCGCCAGCTGGCAGGCCGCGCGGGCATCGCCGCCGGTGGCGCGCGCGGCGAGCTCGGACAGTGGCGGCAGCGGTTCGACCGGGCGCGGCGTGCCAGTGACGTCGTAACGCGGAACCGCGCGCGTGGGCTTCGCCGAGGGTTCGACGGGCAGGCTGGTCAGGCCGGGCAGGGGCGCGGCGTCGGCATCCAAGGTGGGAACCGCCTGGTGCTGCGCCCCGAACAGGTAGAAGGCGGTGGCCGCCGACAGTGCGACGAGGCCGAGCAGGACGGTGAGCACGGGTCGTTGCATCAGGCCTCCGGGACGCAGGGGTCTTGTGGGTAGCCGTCAGGGCGCTGCAATGCCGGCGGCAGGACGTGGGCGAGCTTGCCGTCGAGCTTCCGGCCCTCGAAGTGACGCTCGTGCATCTGCCTGGCCAGCTCCCTTGCGCGACGCATGGCCGCGGCGTCAAGTGAGCGTGCGTAGTCGTCGGAGACCGTGTAGCCGAACAGCCGGTTTGCCAGCAGGTGGAAGGCGTAGGCGCGCTCCGGGTCGTCCGGAATGAGCGCGGAGGCGAAGTTGGAATCATCCTGGTAGGCCATCAACAGGAGCATTACGGCCGAGGGTTCGCCCGCCTGAAGCGCGCGCTGCAACATGCCCGGGGAGTCGCGGCGCCAGTCGTCGAACTCCCGCGAGGCCGCATAGCCACCGCGATGGTCGAAATGAATGCCCGAGGCATAGGCCACCATGGCGTGGCGGTTGCCGGCCCTGGCGGCGCGGGCCAGGAATTCCCCGCCGCGCGTCTTCAGCTTTTCGTCCAGCGCGTCGCAGTGGGCCAGTTGCTCGAGTCGCCAGAGGCGCTGTTCGTCTATGGCCACCGCCGCGCGCAGGTTTCCGCTGCGTGCGAAGGATTCGGCCATGTCGGTGCCGGCCATTGCATCGGTGGCTTCCCAGGCGGCGATGTCACGGCAGCGCAGCAGGCCTTCGCCGAGCCGGCAAGCCGCCACGGGATCGCCGGCGTCGGCCCGGGCCAGCAGTGCGGGCGCCGAGGTGTCGAGGGGCAGGCCGGCCGGCGGCAGCGGCGGAAGGCTGGTGCGTCGGATCGACGCCTTGGCTTGCGCCGGTCCTCCGCGTCCTTCGCCCGCCCCGCGCTCCGTCGTCGATGCCGGGGCTGTTCCGGGTGCGGAGGACCCGCGCCACGGCGCCCACCACGCCAGGCCGCCGAGCAGCGCAATGGCCACGGCAAGCCGTCCGGCCCCTTTTCCCCACCGGCCGGGCATCAGGGCATCTCCCCGCCGGTTTCACCGCAGGCCACGCGATCGGCCGGCGCGCGGCGCCCGTCCTGCTGCAGCGGGGGAAGCAGCGGGGCGATGGCCTGGGCTTGCTCCGACAGCCGGTAGGTCCGGCCTGCGAAATACGCTTCGTGCCAGGCCTTTGCCTGGCGCGAGGCCACCCGGTGCTCCTCGCGGGTGAGGGCGGGATCGAGCCGGATCTCGGGCAGGTCACCATGCTGCTCGAACACGCGCCGCGCCAGCGCGTGCAGGGCGATCGTCCGCTCGCGGTCCGGCGGCGTGATCATGCCGAGCGTGCTGTCCGCGTTGTAGGCATCCAGCAACACCAGCACGGCGGCTGGCTGCCCGGCTTCAAGCAGTGACTCCAGCATTCGCGGCGCCTCACTGCGCCATTGGTCGAACAGGGGCTCGCGAATGAACCGCAGGCCCCTTTCCAGGTCCACCAGGCCGTCGCCCTGCGCGTACCGCAGCATCGCTTCCGGCTCGCCAGCCAGCGCCGCGCGCCGCAGGTAGGCCGGTGCCAGCGACGTTGCCGACGCGGGCAGGCCTTCGCAGGCCTGCTGGAGCTCGAGGGCGAACAGCTGCGCGGCGGCAGCCATGTTGGCGCTCTCCGTGCGGCCGTTCGCGGCATGCTCGGCTTCCTGCTTGCGAAGCGAGGCCAGGTGGTCGGGCGTGGCCACCAGGGGAAGGCCGGCGCAGCGCATGAGCTCGGTGGCCAGCTGGCAGGCGGCCTTGGCGTCGCCCGTGTCGGCGCGTTCGCGAAGCAGGGCAAAACGCGGCGGCAGGTCGGGAGTGCCGCTGGCCTGGACGTTGGAGGTCGGCGCAACGGGTGCGGTTTCGAAGAGCGAGCCGGCGACGTCCGACGGCTGTTGGGACACTTCGGCGAGCGGCGCGGCATCCCCGGCCGGTTGCCCGCGAAGAAGAATGGTTGCGACGACGACGGCGACGCAGGCAGCGGCGGCGAAAAGTAAGGCGCGGTGGCTTCGCATCAATCCGGCACGGGCGCGGGGGAGGGCCAGTAGACCCCGATCCCGCGCCCGGCTTCAACCCGGATTCTTTCTCATCAATCCACGCGGCGCGGCGCGGTGGCGATGCGGGTGACGATGCCGTCGGCGTGCACGACGGTGACGTCGTCGGGCTCCGGCGGGGCCGGGGGCGTGGGCGGGGCGGG
>DNNT01000168.1 GCA_003497545.1 Arenimonas sp.
AAGTCAGGCACTTGCAGGCAGGAATGAGGTTCAGGCGGCGCGGTCGGCCTTGGTGCTGAAGGACTCGCCGCAGCCGCAGGCGTCCTCGACGTTGGGGTTCCGGAACACGAACTGCTGGTTCAGGCCTTGGCTGACGAAGTCGATCTCGGTGCCGTCCACCTGGGGCAGGCTGAAGGCGTCCACCCGCACGGCGACGCCGTCGGTCTCGAAGACGGTGTCGTCCGGGCCCGGGGCGGTGGCGATGTCCACCACGTAGGCGAAACCGGTACAGCCGGACTTGCGCACCCCGAAGCGCAGGCCAATGCCGCCCGGCGTCTCGGCCAGGTAGCTGCGGATGCGGTCGGCGGCGGCGGGGGTGAGCGTGATGGCCATGGCGGGGTCCGTGCTTAGTCGGGGGCTGGCGGGAGGACAGTATATCGGCGCTGCGCGGACGCGCGCCTGCGGGTATCCTTGCCGTCTTCACCAGATTGGCCCGTCCGGGCAGGGATTCAAGGCATGGCAGTGGTCAGCGTGCAGCAGGCGCTCTCGGGCTCGGTCGCCCCGGGCAAGGAAGTCACGGTCCGCGGCTGGGTGCGCACCCGGCGCGATTCCAAGGCCGGTCTGAGCTTCGTCAACGTCAGCGACGGCTCCTGCTTCGCCCCGATCCAGGTCGTGGCCCCGGCCGACCTGGCCAACTACGAGGACGAGGTCAAGCGCCTCACCGCCGGCTGCGCCGTCATCGCCACCGGCACCCTGGTGCCCTCGCAGGGCCAGGGCCAGGGCTTCGAGCTGCAGGCCACGGCCATCGAGGTCAGCGGCTGGGTGGACGACCCGGAAACCTACCCGATCCAGCCCAAGGCCCATTCGCTGGAATTCCTGCGCGAAGTGGCGCACCTGCGCCCGCGCACCAACCTGTTCGGTGCGGTCACCCGCATCCGCCACTGCCTGGCCCAGGCCGTGCACCGGTTCTTCCACGAGCAGGGTTTCTACTGGATCAGCACGCCGATCATCACCACCTCCGACGCCGAGGGCGCGGGCCAGATGTTCCGCGTCTCCACGCTGGACATGGCCAACCTGCCGCGCACCGGCAAGGGCGAGGTGGATTTCTCCAAGGACTTCTTCGGCAAGGAAACCTTCCTCACCGTGTCCGGCCAGCTCAACGTCGAGGCCTACTGCCTGGCGCTGAGCAAGGTCTACACCTTCGGCCCGACCTTCCGCGCCGAGAACTCGCACACCACGCGCCACCTGGCCGAGTTCTGGATGATCGAGCCGGAGATCGCCTTCGCCGACCTCAACGACGACGCCAACCTGGCCGAAGCCTTCCTGAAGTACCTGTTCAAGGCGGTGCTGGAGGAGCGCGGCGACGACATGGCCTTCATCGCCGAACGCGTGCAGAAGGACGCCATCACCCGCCTGCAGGCCTTCATCGACGCGCCCTTCGAGCGCATCGACTACACCGAGGCGGTGTCGCTGCTTCAGGAGTCCGGCCACAAGTTCGACTACCCGGTCGAATGGGGCCTGGACCTCCAGACCGAACACGAGCGCTGGCTCACCGAGGTGCACGTGGGCCGCCCGGTGGTGGTGATGAACTACCCCGAGCAGATCAAGGCCTTCTACATGCGCCTCAACGACGACGGCCGCACCGTGGCGGCGATGGACGTGCTGGCCCCCGGCATCGGCGAAATCATCGGCGGCAGCCAGCGCGAGGAGCGCCTGGACGTGCTGGACCAGCGCATGGCGCAGTTCGGCCTCGACCCGGCGCACTACCAGTGGTACCGCGACTTCCGCCGCTACGGCACCGTGCCGCACGCCGGCTTCGGCCTGGGCTTCGAGCGCCTGGTGGTCTACACCTGCGGCCTGGCCAACATCCGCGACGCCATCCCCTACCCGCGCGCGCCGGGCCTGGCGACGTTCTGAACCGGCCATGGAGACGGGCGCCGGTTCACTGCTGATCTTCCTGTTCCTGGGCCTGGCCGGTTCGGCCGGGCCGGCCCACTTCGGCTTCCGCGTGCTGGCGTTCCGGCACCAGCTCGACAAGGGCATCGCCTTCGCGCCCGGCACCGAGGACGGCGGCTGGGGCTACAGCTGGTGGCTGATGCGCTGGAAACACCGCGCCGCCCGCGACCCTTCCCTGAATTTCTTCGGCGGCATCACCGCCGGCAGCGGCTGGCTCACCCTAGTCGGCACCGCCGGCCTGCTGGTGCTGATCGGCCTGCAATAAGGACAAACGCATGAGCGACGAAAACCCGCACGACAACGACCAATGGTGGCTGGCCGCCCTGCCCCGCATGCTGGTGTGGTCGCGCCTGCGCGTGCTCGACAGCGGCGTGGCCGAGGTCTTCGACTGCGACGGCCGCATCAACGTCTATGAAAGCGAGGACGTGGCCCGCGCCGCCCTGATGGACGCCGAGTTCCGCGCCCTCGACGGCATGGACGCCGACGACGCCGAGGCCTGGGGCCTGGACCTCGAGGAGCTGGAGCCGCCGCGCGGCGAGGACGATGAAGACCTGCGCGAGCGCATGATCCAGCCGCTCAAGAACCCGCTCACCGGCCGCGACTGAGCATGTACCGCCCGGGCGCGTTCGCCGAAACCGACCTCGCCGCGCTGGACTGGCTGCTGGCCCGCGACGCCTTCGCCACCCTGGTCACCTTCGACGGCGAACAGCCTTTCGCCACCCCGCTGCCGGTGCTCTACGCCCGCGACGGCGACGCCGTGGAGCTGCGCGGCCACTGGTCGCGCGCCAACCCGCAGTGGCGGCATGGCGGCAATGCGCTGGTGATCGTGCAGGGCCCGCAGGCTTACATATCGCCGGGCTGGTACCCGGACAAGCACCAAAGCCACCGCGTGCCGACCTGGAACTACGCCACCGCCCACCTTCGCGGCCGGCTTGAGATCCACGAGGACCCCGGGTTCCTGGCCGCCGTCGTGGCCGACCTGAGCCAGCGCCACGAAGACGCCGTCGGCAGCGACTGGCGCTACGAGCCTGACAACCCTGCGCACGTGGCCCAGTTGCGCGGCATCGTCGGTTTCCGGCTGCGCGTGGAGCAGGTGGCCCTGAAGTTCAAGCTCAACCAGAACCACCCCGCCGCCAACGTGCGGGGCGCCGCGGCCGCGCTGGCCGCCAGCACGCGTGAAGGCGACCGCGAGGTTGCCGCGCTGATGCTCGACCGCCTCGCGCGGCGGGAACAGGAGAACTGACCGCATGGCCCATGAACTGCAAGGCAAGCACGCGCTGGTGTGCGGCGGCTCCGAAGGCATCGGCCTGGCCGCCGCCGAAGCGCTGGCCGCGATGGGCGCCGACGTGACGGTGCTGGCGCGCCGCGCCGGCCGGCTGGCCGAAGTGGCGGCGGCGCTGCCGCNNCCCGGTGCACGTGCTGCTCAACAACACCGCCGGCCCGCCGGGCGGCCCGGCCCACCTCGCCACGCCCGAGGCCTACGCCACCGTGTTCCGCCAGCACTTGCTGGCCGGCCAGGTGCTGGTGCAGGCCGTGCTGCCGGGCATGCAGGCCGCGGGCTGGGGCCGCATCGTCAACGTCATTTCCACCTCGGTGAAGGAACCGATCCCGAACCTCGGGGTCTCGAACACCATCCGCGGCGCGGTGGCCAGCTGGGCCAAGACGCTGTCGGCCGAGCTCGGCCCGTTCGGCATCACCGTCAACAACGTGCTGCCCGGCTACACCCGCACCCAGCGCCTGGACCAGATCCTGGCCGAACGCGCGGCAGCCACCGGAAAACCGGCCGAAGACATTGCCCGCGGCATGCTGGCCACGGTGCCGGCAGGGCGCTTCGCCGAACCGGCCGAAGTGGCAGCGGCCATCGCCTTCCTGGCCTCGCCGGCCGCGGCCTACGTCAACGGCGTCAACCTGCCGGTGGACGGCGGGCGGACGAAGTCGCTCTGAGCGCCCGGTCATGAGCGAACACCGCTTCGCACCCCGCGTGCCCTTCGCCGCCCGGGTCATGGTGATCCGCGGTGACGACGCCTGGCTGGGCGAAGTGGTTGACCTCTCCGAAGGCGGCTGCGGACTGTTCCGGCCCGAAGGCTGCGTGCTGGACGTGGCCGAAGTGGTGCAGCTGGTGTTCTTCGAGGAACCCGGTCCGGCCGTGCTGGTGGGCGCCCGCGTGGCGCGGCTGCAGGGCGGCACGCTGGGCTTCGAATACCACGAGCCGCAGCAGGTGCCGCCGGTCCGGCGCTGAACCGACACGCGCCCTGCACGGCCGTCGCGCCAGAGTGAGGCCATGCC
>DNNT01000242.1 GCA_003497545.1 Arenimonas sp.
AAGCGCCCCCCCTGCGCCTGGCGTTCGCCGCGGCCGCCATCCTGGGCGGCGTGGCCCTGGTGGTCAGGCGCCGCTAAGGCACGAGGCCGGCGGCTGCTGCACCATGGGGCTCCCTCCTGTTCGCGGAAAGGATGACCCCATGCTCGTCCACGGCGCATGCCACTGTGGCGCGGTCCGTTTCACCGCCGAGATTGACCCGACGCGGGTCGTGGTCTGCCATTGCACCGATTGCCAGGTGATGTCGGGCGGCCCTTTCCGCGTGTCCTCGCCGGCACCGATGGACAGCGTGACGCTGGAAGGCCGGACCAAATCGCACCTCAAGACCGCCGACAGCGGCAACCGCCGCGCCATGGTGTTCTGCCCCGAGTGCGGCACCCACCTGTGGGCGACGCAGGCCGAGAACCCGACCCTGGCGATGATCCGGCTGGGCTGCGTGCAGGAGCGCGCCGCGCTGCCGCCGACGCTGCAGATCTGGATGCACTCGGCCATGCCTTGGCTCGATACGATGGCCAGCGTGCCGGGCGTGCCCGGCCAGCCCACCGCGCCGCCCCCGGCGCGCTGAAGTCCCACGGCCTCAATCGCGCTGCCACTGCGTGAACCCGTACATGCCAGCCCATCCCCCCGACGCATGACGCCCCAGCATCCCCACCCGCCCCTCAGACCCTCGGCCAAGGGCCACGCCGCGCGCGCGCTGCTGGTGTTCGTCGCCTGGCTGGCCTCGCTGGGGCTGGTGGCGGTGGCGGCCTTCCTGGCGGTGCTGCTGCTGGCCGGGCCGCATGGCGGCCTGCTGCCGGGGCGCTTCAGCCCGGTGGTGCTGTGGGTGGGCTGGGGCCTGGTGCTGGTGCTGCCGCTGCTGGCCGCGCGCTGGACCTGGCGGCGCCTCTCGCGCGGTAGCTGATACCCTGTCGGCCCCACGATTTCGCAGGACCGAGGCATGGCGTTGAACGCGGACCAGGAGCGGGTGCTGGCGGATATCCGCAAGTACGGCTGCCACGTGATCCAGGTGCTGGCCGAAGGTGACCTGCCGCCCTACGCCTATTCGATCGGCATCAGCCGCACCTCGGATTCGCCCGACGTGTGCGTGTTCGGGCTGCCGGCCGACAAGTCGCACCGGCTGCTGCACCACTACAACAAGCGCGTGCGCGAAGGCGAGCGCTTCGAGTCCGGGCAGGTGCTGCAGGGTTTCATCAAGGGCATGGACTGCGTGCTGCGCCCGGTGCATGCCTCGCAGCTGCGCGAACACTTCGGCTGGAACCTGTGGCTGCACGACGGCCGCCCGTTCCCGATGCTGCAGCTGGTCTACCCCACGAACGAAGGCATCTGGCCCTGGGGCGAGATGGCCAACGACTGGCTCAGGCGCTGGCAGCCGCTGCTCGAGCAGCCCGCCTACACCGACTGAATTTCAGAGCCGGCGGCGCGCCCGCGCGGTGGCCTTGCCGGCCTTGAGCGCGTCGAGCGCGCGGCCGATGGCGGCGTCGCCTTCGATCACTTCGCCGGGGCCGCTGCCGGCTTCTTCGTTCTCGCCGCGCAGGTGGCCGGCCAGTTCCTGCTCGCGCATGCCACGCGCCGCTTCGCCGCGCAGCACGATGTCGGGACGGATGCCGCGGGCCTGGATGGACTTGCCGCTGGGCGTGAAATATCGCGCGGTGGTGAGCTTGATCGAATCGCCGTTGTCCAGCGGCACCACCGACTGCACCGACCCCTTGCCGTAGGTGCGGCTGCCCATGATCGTGGCGCGGTCGTGGTCGCGCAGCGCGCCGGCCAGCACTTCGGCGGCGCTGGCGGTGCCGGCGTCCACCAGCACGATGACCGGCGCACCAGCCAGCGCGTCGCCGGGCTTGGCGTGGAAGCTGGCGTTGGAATATTCGAGGCGGCCGCGGGTGCTGACGATGAGGCCGTCTTCGAGCAGCGCGTCGGCGGCTTCCACCGCGGCGCTGAGCAGGCCGCCGGGGTTCGAGCGCAGGTCGAGCACCAGGCCACGCAGCGGGGTGGCACCGCGACCGGTGAGCTGGGCCAGTTGGCGCCGCACCTGCGGGCCGGTGTCGGACTGGAAGGTGCTGATGCGCAGGTAGCCGAAGCCGGGCTCGAGCAGGCGCGATTCGACCGAGCTGACGCGGATGGTCTCGCGCACGATCACCAGGTCGCGCGGGGCGGGTTCGCCGGTGCGGGTGAGCGTGACCGTGACCGGCTCGCCGGCCTGGCCGCGCAGCGCGGTGTGCGGGTTGGGGTTCGAGACCAGCGGCTCGCCGTCGATGGCGATGATGACGTCGCCGGCGCGCAGGCCGGCGCGCTGGGCCGGGGTGCCATCGATGGGCGCGACCACCAGCAGGGTGTCGTCCGGACGGCGCTCGGTTTCCACGCCGATGCCGACGTAGGCGCCTTCGGTGTCGTCGAGCAGGGCCTCGGCCTCTTCCTTGTCGAGGTAGGCGCTGTGCGGGTCGAGGTCGGACAGCAGGCCACGAAGCGCGGCCTTCATCAGCGTCTGGTCGTCAACCGGCTCGACGTAGGCGTCCTTCACCGCGTTGTACACCGCCACGTAGCGGCGGATCTCGGTGAGCGGGATGGCGGTGGGCGATGTTTCGGCCACGACCGGGTCGGTGTCGTCCACCGGCGCCTGGGCCTGGGCGAAGGCCGGGACAAGGATTGTCGAGAGCAGCAAGGCGTGGCGCATCGGCTGATTATGCGCTTCCGCGGCCAGCTTGCAGCCCCCCGGGACCTTGTAGGAGAGGCTTCAGCCGCGAAGCTCTTCGCGAAAGGCTTCGCGGCTGAAGCCGCTCCTACAGGAGAGGCGGATGTTCGCGCCGTGTTGGTGCAAGTGGGCCTCAAGAACGCACCAGAATAGTGCTTTGCGTGTCCAGGGCTTCCAGAAAACAACGAAAATACAAGGGCTTGGAAACGCCGCCCCATTGGCACGGCCCTTGCAACCCAAAGGCCACGTCCCTCCTTCCAGGATATGTTCCCCATGCCCTACAGCCACATCGAAAAACTCATCAAGGACAACGCGGTCGAGTTCGTGGACCTGCGCTTCGCCGACGTGCGCGGCGTGCAGCACCACGTCAGCTTCCCGGTGTCGATCGTCGAGCCGGCGCTGTTCGAGGACGGCAAGATGTTCGACGGCAGCTCGATCGCCGGCTGGAAGGGCATCAACGAATCCGACATGGTCCTGCTGCCGGACCCGGACACCGCGGTGATGGACCCGTTCACCGCCGACCCGACCCTGATCCTGACCTGCGACGTGCTCGACCCGGCCACCATGCAGGGCTACTCGCGCTGCCCGCGCGGCATCGCCAAGCGCGCCGAGGCCTTCCTCAAGGCCAGCGGCATCGCCGAGCAGGCCTTCTTCGGCCCCGAGCCCGAGTTCTTCATCTTCGACTCGGTGCGCTGGGCCAACGAGATGGGCAACACCTTCTTCGAAGTCGATTCCGAGGAAGCGCACTGGAACAGCAAGAAGAAGTACGAAGGTGGCAACTCCGGCTACCGCCCGGGCGTCAAGGGCGGCTATTTCCCGGTGGCGCCGACCGATTCGCTGCACGACATCCGCGCCGAGATGTGCAAGCTGCTCATGGCCGCCGGCCAGGAAGTGGAAGTGCACCACCATGAAGTGGCCAACGCCGGCCAGTGCGAGATCGGCACCAAGTTCAACTCGCTGGTGAAGAAGGCCGACGAGCTGTTCATGCTCAAGTACATCGTCAAGAACGTCGCCCACCGCAACGGCAAGACCGCCACCTTCATGCCCAAGCCGATCAAGGCGGACAATGGGTCGGGTATGCACACGCATATCTCGATCTGGAACAAGGGTCAGAACACCTTTGCCGGTGACGGCTATGCCGGCCTGTCGGACACCTGCCTGTATTTCATCGGCGGCGTGATCAAACATGCCAAGGCTTTGAACGCCTTCACCAACCCGACCACCAACAGCTACAAGCGTCTGGTGCCAGGCTTCGAAGCGCCCGTGCTGCTAGCCTATTCGGCGCGCAACCGCTCGGCTTCGTGCCGCATCCCCTATGGTGCCGGCACCAAGGCGAAGCGCGTCGAGTTCCGCTTCCCCGATCCGCTCGCCAACTCCTACCTCGCCACCGCAGCTCTGCTGATGGCGGGCATCGACGGGATCGAGAACAAGATCCACCCCGGCGAAGCGATGGACAAGAATCTCTATGATCTGCCGCCGGTCGAACTGGCCAAGGTGCCGACCGTCTGCGGTTCGCTCCGCGAAGCGCTCGAAAGCCTGGAAAAGGATCAGGACTTCCTGCTCAAGGGCGGCGTGTTCACCAAGGACCAGATCGACGCCTATATGGAATTGAAGTGGCCCGAAGTGTATCGCTGGGAAATGTCGCCCTCGCCGGTCGAATTTGACATGTATTATAGCGGCTGATTTTTTCAGTCCGACAACACGCGAAAGGCCCGGTCGCTACCAAGCGGCCGGGCCTTTCGTCATAGCTCAGCCTATGCCGCTGCGTCATTGCGCTGTCCTATCACGGCCAATTATGCCAAGCTCCAGGATAGCGCACTGGCGGCGCGCTGAAGACCAGCGACCAGCGCACACGACCAACCGATAGGATCAGCGGCTCGCAATAAAATATCAGAATGTGCGGGAAAAGTGCGAAGTTAAGCGCAAAACATGCCTGCTCCGCTCTTCGTCAGTCCGGTATCGATGCGCCGAACAACAAGATCGGATCGCCCGGTGGCGACAGGGCGATTTCGCCGCCCGCGCCGGTGACCAGCGCGCGCACCATCCAGGCCGCCGCCGTCCGCGATGCCAGTCCCTCGACCGGCAAAGTGCCGGCCAGCGCCGCGCGCAAATCCGGGTCGAGCACGACCTTTGGTCCTTCGCCACGCACCACGATTTCGGTCACGCCCGGCCGCACTTCCGCGCCGATGTCGAGTTGCCCGCCACGCACCAGCGCATCGCCTGCGATCAGCGCCAGGTTGAGTAGGACTTTGACCGCCAGCTTGCCCAGCATCTGCTCGTCGACCATCCAGCCGACTTTCACGCGGCCGGTGGTGACGAACATGCCCTCGATGGCGACCCGCGCTTCATGGGGCGGCACCACATCGCCGAACCCGCCAGCAGACCCGAACGCCAGACGGAAGAATTTGAGCTTGTTGGCCGACGTCCGCGCGCTGTCGCCCAGCAGTTCCAGGCAACGCTGGCGCATTTCCGGGTCCGTCTCATCCGCCATCAACTCAAGCCCGTTGTTGAGCGCGCCGACCGGACTGAGCAGATCATGGCACAGGCGCGAACAGAGCAGGCTGGCAAATTCGATGCTATCGGTCGGGTTGGTCATGCGGGGTCTGGATCGCCGAATAATGGTCAGGAAAGGAGGCTCTCACGGCTAATGCGCTGCCCCGCCGCGCGATGCAACCCCGGCTCACCGCCTTTCCTTCACCTTATGTCGAGCAGCGCCTCCGCAAAGGCCACGGCCCCGTCAGGCCGCGGCTGCGCGATCCACAGCCGCGCTTCGTTCCCCGCCACGATCAGCCATAGCGTGCCGTCAGGCGTTGCGCAGGCTGCATCGGTCGCAGAGGGCACCGCGACGCCTGAGGGGTGCGAGTGATAATGGCCGACCACCGTCGGCCCACCGGATCGCGCCGCCCGGTGCGCCGCGATCAGCACCATCGGGTCCAGCTCGAAATGGCGCGTCGGGTCGGCCGCGACATTGGCCGCCGGAGCAATCGCCTCTATCCGTCCGCCCTGCCCCAGCAACAGCCCGCAAATCTCCCGATCGTCCGCCGCTGCCAGCGCCACGATCCGGTCCCGTAACAGGCTTGAAATAGTCACTCTCATGCCTACATCCCTAGCCAATGGCCGCGGGGGTTTCCATCATCGAAGCAATTATCGACGCGGCCCAGCATGGCCAGCGGCTCGACCGCGCGCTCGCCGACCTGCTGCCCGACCTATCGCGCGAACGGATCAAGGCACTGATCGGCGAGGGTCATGTCCGCGCGACAGGCGAGACGATCAAACTCAGCGCCTCGGCCAAGGTCGCAGCTGGGCAGCGTTTCGCGATCACCCTCCCCGCCCCCGTGGCTCTGGATGCAGTGGCGCAGGATATTCCGCTCACCATCGTCCATGAAGATGCCGACCTCATCGTCGTGGACAAGCCCGCCGGGTTGGTAGTCCATCCCGCTGCAGGCAATCTCAATGGCACATTGGTCAATGCCCTGCTTCATCATTGCGCGGGCCAGTTGTCGGGAATCGGCGGTGTCGCCCGCCCCGGCATCGTTCATCGCATCGACAAGGATACATCGGGCTTGCTGGTCGTTGCTAAGACAGACCGGGCTCATGAGGGGCTTGCTGTCCAGTTCAAGGATCATAGCATCGACCGGCTCTACGCCGCCATCGTCTACGGCCATCCGGTTCCGCCCACCGCCACGGTGGACACATGGATCGGCCGATCCGACGCTGATCGAAAGAAGATGGCGGTTCATCGGGAAGGGCGCGGCAAGCATGCCGTTACCCATTATCGGATGGAGGAGCGGCTGAGAGGCGCGGCGATGGTGGAATGTCGCCTAGAAACTGGCCGGACGCATCAGGTTCGTGTGCATATGGCGCATGTCGGCCACCCCTTGATCGGTGATCCGGCTTACAGTAGGGATAGAAAAGGTTTCAAATCAATACTGGAAACGCTGGGTTTCAAAAGGCAGGCATTGCACGCCAAAACCCTCGGGTTCATACATCCTGCAACGGGCTCGCCCCTCCTGTTCCAAAGTGCATTGCCCATGGACATGCAGGAACTGTTAAGCGAGCTTAGAGTATAGGTTTCGACAAGTTTGCGACGGTGGTTCGGACGCCTCTTCTGGGTCCCGCCGCGCATGAAAGGGAAAGGTGAAGCGACATGGCCAACAAGAGCAATGTCCCCGCGGTTCCGGCGCTGGGCGGTGAAGCCAGCCTCAACCGCTATTTGTCGGAGATTCGCAAATTTCCGCTGCTCACCCCTGAGCAGGAATATATGCTGGCGAAACGCTATGAGGAACATCAGGATCCTGAAGCGGCTGCGCAGTTAGTCACCTCGCATCTGCGACTCGTCGCGAAGATTGCCATGGGCTATCGCGGCTATGGCCTGCCGGTCAGCGAACTGATTTCAGAAGGCAATATCGGCCTGATGCAGGGCGTGAAGAAATTCGAGCCCGATCGCGGCTTCCGCCTCGCGACCTATGCGATGTGGTGGATCAAGGCCTCGATTCAGGAATATATCCTGCGCTCCTGGTCGCTCGTGAAGATGGGCACCACGGCCAACCAGAAGAAGCTGTTCTTCAACC
>DNNT01000279.1 GCA_003497545.1 Arenimonas sp.
CCGCGCATCATGGGCATCGGCCCGGTGCCGGCGATCCAGCGCCTGCTGCCGCGCCTGGGCCTGTCGCTCGACGACTTCGACCGCATCGAAATCAACGAAGCCTTCGCCGCCCAGGTGCTGGCCTGCGCCCAGGCCCTGGGCCTGCCCGACGACAGCCCGCGGCTCAATGGCAACGGCGGCGCCATCGCCCTGGGCCATCCCCTGGGTGCCAGCGGTGCGCGCCTGGCCATGACCGCCGCGTATGCACTGCGCCGCCACGGCCAGCGCCGCGCCCTGGTCAGCCTGTGCGTGGGCGTCGGCCAGGGCCTCGCGCTCGCCCTCGAACGCCCCTGACCCGGACCCGCGCATGAAACACCGCCCCGCCCTGCTCGCCCTGGCCCTGCTGCTCGCGACCACGGCGGGCGCCACGCCGCCGCAGGCGCCGGAGCACGAACGCGCGCGCGGCCGCGAGCTGCTGCGCCTGCTCATTGAAACCGACACCACGCCCCGGGCCGGCACCACCGCCGCGGCGGAGAAACTCGCCGCGCGTTTCCTCGCCGAAGGTTTTCCGCGCGAAGACGTGCAACTGCTCGGCGACGACCCGCTGCGGAAAAACCTGGTGGTGCGCCTGCGCGGCCGCGGCGAGCGCAAGCCCATCCTGCTGATGGCCCACCTGGACGTGGTGGAAGCCCGCCGCGAAGACTGGACGCTCGACCCGTTCGCGCTCACCGAACGCGAAGGCTGGCTTTACGGCCGCGGCACCATGGACATCAAGGGCGGCGCCGCCGGCGCGGCCGCCACGCTCATGCGCCTGCGCGCCGAAGGCACCGTGCCGCGCGGCGACTTCCTGCTGCTGCTCACCGCCGGCGAAGAAGACGGCGTGGCCAACGGCATCCAGTGGCTGCTGGAAAACCGCACCGACCTGCTCGACGCCGCCTACGCCATCAACTTCGACGGCGGCGGCCCCGAGGTGCGCGGCGGCCAGCCGGCGGTGCTGCCGGTGCAGACCGCCGAGAAGGTCTACCTGAGCTATACCCTGGAAGTGCGCAACCCCGGCGGCCACAGCTCGGTGCCCACGCCCGACAACGCCATCCACCGGCTGGCGAAGGGCCTGGCCGGCCTGGCCGCCTTCGAACTCCCGCTGCGCACCAACTCCGCCACCCGCGGCCATTACGCGCGCCTGTCGAAACTGGAAACCGGCGCCACCGCCGCAGACATGGCCGCCGCCGCCCGCCTGCCCCAGGACGAAGCCGCCCTGCGCCGCCTGGCCGCCCGCTCGGCCTACGACAACGCCCAGTTGCGCACCACCTGCACCCCCACCCTGCTCGAGGGTGGCCACGCCGAAAACGCCCTGCCCCAGCTGGCCCGGGCCACGGTGAACTGCCGGATGCTGCCCGACGAGGACCCGGCGCAGGTGGACCGCTGGCTGGCCGACGCCGTCGCCGACCCCGGCATCACGATCCGCCGGGTGGCCGAACCCACGCCCAGCCCGCCCTCGCCGGTGGACGAGGCCCTGTTCCAGGCCATCCGCGAGGCCGCCGCGCCGCTCTGGGGGCCGATCCCGGTGGCGCCCTACATGTCGGCCGGCGCCACCGACAGCCTGTTCCTGCGCGCCGCCGGCCTGCCGGTGTACGTCTTCAACGGCATCCCCTACGACGTGGACGACGACCGCTCCCACGGCCAGGACGAGCGCATCGGCGCCGCCGCCTACGACCAGTCCCTGGAATTCACCCACCGGCTGCTGGGGGGGCTATGAGGGACTATCCCGCGGCCCGCGACAACGTTAGATTCGGGTGAAGACCCCATGACCCCGGGAGCCGCCAGCATCGCCATGGCCACCGCCGAGCCCACCGCCGGTTTGGACGAGGCGCTTGCGCACGCCACCCGGCTGCTTGAAACCCAGCCCGCGCTCGCCGGCGAACAGGCACGCGAAATCATCACGGCCGTCGGCGAACACCCGATGGCCGTTTTGATTCTGGCGGTCTCGCACCGCCTGCAGGGCCAGCTGCAGCCCGCGCTTGATGCGCTGCGGCCGCTGGTGGCCAGCCAGCCGAACTGGGCGCTGGCGCACCATGAATTGGGCATCGCGCTCGGCCTGGCGGGCGACACCGCCGGCGCCATCGCCGCGCTGCGCCGCGCCGTGTGGCTCAAGCCAGGCCTGCCGCAGGCCTGGCGCGCACTGGGCGACCAGCTCGCCGCCGCCGGCGAACTCGACGCGGCCGACGAGGCCTATGCCAGCCACGTGCGCTTCTCCACCCGCGACCCGCGCCTGCTGGCCGCCGCCTCGGCCCTGCACGCCAACGAACTGCCCAAGGCCGAAGCGCTGCTGCGCGAACACCTGGCCGCCGCGCCCACCGACGTGGCCGCGCTGCGCATGATGGCCGAACTGGCCGCGCGCATCGGCCGCCAGGAAGACGCCGAACGCCTGCTCGAACGCTGCCTGGAACTCGCGCCGGGCTTCCTGGCCGCGCGCCAGAACTACGCCCTGGTCCTGCACCGCGGCAACAAGCCGCGCGAGGCGCTGGCGCAGATAGACCGGCTGCTCGCCACCGACCCGCGCAACCCGAATTACCGCAACCTCAAGGCCGTGGTGCTGTGCCGCACCGGCGACTACGAGCAGGCCATCGCGCTCTACGACGGCATCCTGCGCGAGCACCCGGGCCAGTCGAAGATCTGGCTCAGCCAGGGCCACGCGCTCAAGACCGCCGGCCACACCGAGCGCGCCATCGCCGCCTACCGCCGCAGCCTGGCGGTGGACCCGTCCTGCGGCGAAGTCTGGTGGAGCCTGGCCAACCTCAAGACCTTCAAATTCAGCGACGAGGACGTGGCCGCCATGCAGGCCCAGCTCGCGCGCCCGGGCCTGTCGCCCGAAGACGTGCAGCACCTGCACTTCGCGCTGGGCAAGGCGCTGGAAGACCGCGCCGACTACGCCGCCTCCTTCGGCCATTACGACCAGGGCAATACGCTGCGCCGCGCCCAGCTGCACTACTCGGCCGACGACACCACGGCGCGGGTGGAGAAGATCGAACGCACCTACACGCCGGCCTTCTTCGCCGCGCGCGCCGGCGCCGGGGCGCCCGAGCCCGACCCGATCTTCGTGCTGGGCCTGCCGCGCGCCGGCTCCACCCTGGTCGAGCAGATCCTCTCCAGCCACTCGGCGGTGGAGGGCACGATGGAGCTGCCCGAGGTGATCTCGATCACCCGCGAGCTGCGCAAGCTGGGCGAGGCCGGCCAGTCCCTGCCCTACCACGACGTGCTGGCCTCGCTCGACCCGGACCGCCTGCGCGAGCTCGGCCAGCAGTACCTCGAGCACACCCGCATCCAGCGCAAGACCGGCGCGCCGTTCTTCATCGACAAGATGCCGAACAACTTCATGCACATCGGGCTGATCCACCTGATGCTGCCGAACGCGCGCATCATCGACGCCCGCCGGCACCCGCTGGCCTGCTGCTTCTCGGGCTTCAAGCAGCACTTCGCCCGCGGCCAGGCCTTCACCTATTCGCTGGCCGACATCGGCCGCTACTACGCCGACTACGTGCGCCTGATGGCGCACTACGACGCCGTGCTGCCGGGCCGGGTGCACCGCGTGTTCTACGAATCCATGGTGGACGACACCGAAACCGAGGTGCGGCGCCTGCTCGACTACTGCGGCCTGCCCTTCGAGGAAGGCTGCCTGCGCTTCTTCGAGAACAAGCGGCCCGTGCGCACCGCCAGCTCCGAGCAGGTGCGCCAGCCCATCTACCGCGACGGCGTCGACCACTGGCGCCACTTCGAGCCCTGGCTCGAGCCGCTCAAGGACGCCCTGGGCCCCGTGCTCACGGCCTATCCCGCGATACCCGCGTTCCACTGAAGCAACACCCACACCAACAAAGCAAGCCGAGGGGAAGGAAATGAGCAAGCAAACAAGCAAGCGGCGGGGCGCGGGGNNTGGCGGCCGCGATCTACCTGGCGATCGGCTCCGCCGCGTTCGCCCAGGAAGCCGCGCCGGAAGCCGAGCAGCAGGCCGTCACGCTCGACGAGGTCACGGTGACCGCGCAAAAGCGCGCCGAGAACCTGCAGAAGGTGCCGATCAGCCTGCAGGTGCTGGACTCCCAGCGCCTGGACGACCTGAACGTCACCAACTTCGAGGACTACGTCAAATACCTGCCCTCGGTCTCCTACCAGACCTTCGGCCCCGGCTTCGCGCAGATCTACATGCGCGGCGTGGCCTCGGGCGGCGACGGCAACCACTCCGGCTCGCTGCCGAGCGTGGGCGTCTACCTCGACGAACAGCCCATCACCACCATCCAGGGCCCGCTGGACATCCACATCTACGACGTCGAGCGCGTCGAGGCGCTGGCCGGCCCGCAGGGCACGCTGTACGGCGCCAGCTCGCAGGCGGGAACGCTGCGCATCATCACCAACAAGGCCGATCCCAGCGGCTTCGAGGCCGGCTACACCGTGGGCCTGGACTCCACCAGCAACGGCGGCATGGGCCACGTGGCCGAAGGCTTCGTGAACCTGCCGATGGGCGAAAACGCCGCCATCCGACTGGTCGGCTGGAAGGAGAAGGAGGCCGGCTACATCGACAACGTCTCCGGCAGCCGCACCTACCCGTCCTGGGACGCCGACTCGGGCGGCAACGGCACCGAGTTCAACGACGACCTGGCCGGCAAGGACTACAACGACATCGACACGATGGGCGCGCGCATCGGCGCGGTCATCAACCTGGGCGACAACTGGACCATCAGCCCCACCGTGATGCACCAGCGCACCGAGGCCGGCGGCTTCTTCGCCTTCGACCCGGTGGTCGGCGACCTCGAGGTCACCCACTTCAACCCCGAATACTCGGACGACCAGTGGACCCAGGCGGCGCTGACGATCGAGGGCAAGATCGGCAACTTCGACGTCACCTACGCCTTCGCCCACCTCGACCGCGACGTGGACGGCGCCTCGGACTACAGCGACTACGCCTTCTGGTACGACACGCTGGGCGGCTACGGCGCCTACTTCTACGACAACGACGGCAACCTGGTGAACCCGTCGCAGTACATCCAGTTCCGCGACCAGTACAAGAAGTCCAGCCACGAGATCCGCATCTCCTCGCCGCAGGAGAACCGCGTGCGCTTCGTCGGCGGCTTCTTCTTCCAGCAGCAGGACCACGACATCCAGCAGGACTACCGCATCGACGGCATCGCGGACTTCCTGCACGTCACGGGCTGGCCGAACACGATCTGGCTGACCAAGCAGTTCCGCGAGGACGACGACCAGGCGGTGTTCGGCGAAGTGAGCTTCGACTTCACCGACCGCCTGACCGGCACCCTCGGCGCCCGCCACTTCCAGGCCGACAACAGCCTCAAGGGCTTCTTCGGCTACAGCGCGGGCTACAGCAGCGGCACCGGCGAGGCGGCCTGCTTCGACGAGACCGACTTCAACGGCGCGCCCTGCATCAACCTCGACAAGAAGGTGGACGAGTCGGGCACCATCGGCAAGGCGAACCTGACCTTCCAGGTGGACGACACCAAGATGGTCTACGTCACCTGGTCGGAGGGCTTCCGCCCGGGCGGCATCAACCGCCGCGGCACGCTGCCGCCCTACCTGTCGGACTACCTGACCAACTTCGAGATCGGCTGGAAGACCACCTGGGCCGACAACCGCCTGTCGTTCAACGGCTCGCTGTTCCGCCAGGACTGGGAGGACTTCCAGTTCTCGATCCTGGGCGCGAACGGCCTGACGGAAATCAAGAACGCCAACCAGGCGCAGATCGACGGCATGGAGCTGGAGCTGAACTGGGCGGCCAGCTACAACCTGAGCATCGGCGGCGGCGTGGCGTTCTACGACGCGAAGCTGACCGACAACTACTGCGGCTTCACCGACGACGACGGCAACCCGGTGACCGATTGCGCCGACCCGGAGGCGCCGAGCGGCACGCAGCTGCCGGTGACGCCGAAGTTCAAGGGCAACCTGATCGCGCGCTACTCGTTCGACCTGGCGGGCGGCGAAGCCTACTGGCAGGCGGCCCTGTCGCACGTGGGCGAGCGCAAGTCGGACCTGCGCCTGCTCGAGCGCAGCATCCTGGGCGACCTGGGCGCTTACACCACCGCGGACTTCTCGGCGGGTTTCCGCAAGAACGACTGGTCGGTGGACCTGTACGTGTCGAACCTGTTCGACGAGCGGGCCGAGATCTTCAAGTTCACGGCCTGCGGCGAGACGGTGTGCGGCGCCTCGGGCGTGGACCCGGTGTACACGGACGGCCAGGTCTACACGGCCACCATCCGCCCGCGCACCGTGGGCATCCGCTTCTCGCAGTCGTTCTGAGGCGAGTGGCAAGGGCGGGCCTTCGGGCCTGCCCTGCTTCCAGGACCCCGGCTACGGCCCTAGGCGTTCACTTAATGTGTTGAAATCCCCTCTTGGCGGCGCCCCCACACGGGCGCCGCATCCTTTTGAGGGTGGGGATGGGAAGCAAGGGCATAAAACCCGAAACGCCGTGGTGTCCGCCGGCAGTCGACGGCATTGACGTCAATACCTGCCGCACGCCCAGATGCGAGAACTTCGGGATACCGCCCATACCGCGCGCTTCCGGTCGCCGCGTCGACGCCGAGATTCACGGTTACACGCGATATGGCACGGGCGATGGGCCGCTGGGCAGCATTGCGTTGAAGTGTGGCCGCTGTGGCTCGGTCAACACCATGTTGAACAATGCAGCCATCGCCGAGGAACTGGCTCGCTTCAACATTCCGATCAAGCAGCCGGCATGCCGTACCGCCACATGCGAGAACATGGGCATCGCTGCTGCGAGTGACCCCAGCCGGTACCACCAGTTCGGACGCACGAATGCAGGGTCACCGCGGTGGCGCTGTCGCGCGTGTGGCTCGACCTGTTCAGCGTCGAGCCGCGGGGGACGCCGCCTACGATTGCCCGAGGCCAGCGAGGACGTGCTGCGGCTGCTCGTCAACAAGGTGCCCATGCGGCGAATCTGTGAAGTCGCTGGATTACACCCCCAGGTGCTCTACGACCGAATCTCGCGCTTGGCAACTCAGTTCCGCGCTCTGTCGGCACACTACGAGACTTCTGCACTGTCTAGTACACGATGGACACGCCTGCACCTGAACACGGATCGCCAGACGCACACCCTCAACTGGGGCACGGCGCTGGAACGACAGCCGATCGTGCTATTGGCCATCGCCACGGCGGACGTGTCGTCCGGTTACGTCGTGGCTCAGCACCTGAACTACGACCCTGACGCCAACCCAAGGGCGACAGAGCTGCTGGCATACGCAGCCGGCGATCCTCAGCGGCGTGCCGCATTCCGCCAGTATGCGCGGCTATGGCTTCCCTACGAGTCCGCTGACGACGGCGACTCAACGCGACCAAAGAGCGCTTCGGAGCTGCGGGTGCCGGGCGTCGGTGGGATTGTGCACGAGAACTACACAATGGCCGCGCACCTGCAGGCGCTCAAACCCTGGGTGGCACAAGCGGGCTATGTGCAATTCAGCCTCGATCTAGACCCCCTGCTGGACCGCCTGTGCCTCCTCACGTTCTCCGAACGTGTTCGAGACGGGACGCTCGACGCCTTTTTGGTGCGCATCAACAAGGACATGACGGTTGCCCAGCGCAGGCAGGCACTGGCAGAGGCCGAAGCCGAACTCGATCGACTGCGCGGTCAGTGGCCCCAACTCACGGACAGCGACCTGATCCGGACGGTCTTGGCGGAGAGCTTGGAAGAGGCCCGGGCACAGGGTTTACCGCCGGGCCGGGTGTGGATCCGGCACCCTTTCCCCACCATGAGCGAGCCCCAGCGCTCGGTTCAACCGCTGACCGATAACGGCCGGCGCCCGGACGCGCAGCTGGTCGCTGGCATGGCTCGCGCAACATTGCGGGCGCTGGATCGCTACTTCATGCAGGTGCGGCGCAAGATCAACGTCCTGGAGCGCCCGATTCACAGCGCGAGCGCCAGTGGCCGCGCGTGGCATGGATACAACGCCTACAGCCCGCGTGTCGTGGCTGAGACGCTGGACATCTTCCGGGTGGTCTACAACTTCCACCTGCGTGGGCAGGACGGCAAGACACCGGCGCAGCGGTTGGGCCTGGCCGAAGGGCCGCTGTCCCTGACCGAGTTGTGCGCGAACTCGCCGGTGTCCTACTCGTTGCCGCCGGGCAGGAAGTAGGGCCTGAGCTCGGCCGGATTGCGCAGAACGACCCAATGGGAGCTGGAGGCTACCGGCACCTTGGCGTCCAGGCCGTAGCGCCGGGCGAAATGACCGGCCAGGCACTGGCGCAGCTCGACCGACCACACCCATTGCTTGCCCACGCGCTTCATGCCGAACTCACGCGCGACCACCGACTGCTGGTGGGCGTTGAGCTTGGGGTGCGGCACGACATGCGCCGTCACGTGCTTGTGCCAGCCCGCATCGTCGCTGGCCGGGACCGGGGTGCTGCCTTCGCTTTTCCCCGCCGCGCTGATACGCGAGATCACGAAGCTGCGGAAGCTTGCCGAGTCGCTGTCATAGGCCCGCACATACCAGCGTAGCCCGGTGTTGATCAGGGCATGCGGCCACAGCGTGCGCGTGCTGGGACCCTCAGCACGCATACCCAGGTAGGTCACGGCCAGCCCATGCCCTTGATGGATGGCGCGCACGAGCTGCTTGAGCACCGTCTTGTCGATCCCCATCGCCGGCGACGGCAACGCCCCGACCTGAACGGTGCCGCCCGTCAGCGGCAGCAATGCCGCGCCCTGGCTGTCGGCCCGAGCCTGCAGCAGACCCAGGTACTCCCCCGGGTCATCCGAGGCAAATCGCGGCTTGAAGTTGGGGCCAGCGACGTAGCCCCTCAGCTCCGGCCGAAAGTCGATCGCCTCCGGGAAGCGCTCCAGGTAGTAGCGCATATCGCGCGAGACGTGGTTGGGGGCGATCCGAAAGACATCGGACACGCGCTGTCGCCGCACCAGGCCCTCCCAGAGCAGTACGACCTCTACAAAGCGCAGGCGTTCCTCGAGAGCGAAGGCGGGTTGGCTGATGGTCGAGACAGTCCCCATAGAATATGTAGAGCCCGCCGAATATGTAGAGTCCGTATGTTGCGTATAGTACGCAACTTATGTATCTTGGCAAGCAGGGAATTTCCGGTACGGTTCAGTGAAGAAGGAGCTGGGCTCACAGATGTCTGCGGACCACCTCTCGCAATGGCTGGATCAGCTGGGCTACAGCGCCGAGGCTGAGGCGCTGCACCGGGCGGGCGACGTCATTTCGCCTGCTCACCCGTACGCGCTCGAGATGCACGCCATGTTGCAGCCGCAGGGCGCCATCCAGGCCCAAGCGGTTTTCGACGTCGAGGGCGTGCCGACGGTGGTATTCGTGTCCGAGCGCGATGGTCGCCCCCTGACCGGGGCCGAGCTCGACGGCGTGCGCCAGCGGCTGTGGAACCAGAACCTGGCCACCGTGGTGATCGCCATCGACGGTGATCGCGCCTGCGCGCTGCCCGTGCGTCGTTTGCGGCGCGCAGAGCAGCCGCTCGCGCTGGCTAACGCCCGGCCGGATGGCCCCTTCTCCGCGGCGGAGGTGCGATCTTCTGATCTGTCCAAGCGGCTGCCGGCCTGGTTCGATGCCAAGGCACGCGTGGATCGCAAGCTGCTCGAGAATCTCTCGGCCGCCGTTCGTCAGCTGGTGGCGGTCGGCCTGGACCGACTGCAGGCGCAGGCGCTCATGGGCCAGGTTCTTTTCGTCTCCTACCTCGAGCACCGCAATATCGTCAGCGACATTTACCGCTCGCGCCGCGGCGTGGGCACCTTGCACGCCCTGGTGAGCGCCGGCGACCGGGCGGGGGTGGCGACGCTGATCGCGCAGTTGCGCACCGATTTCAATGGCGACTTCCTGAAGGCCCCGGACCCGGCGGGTGAGCCTGCGGCGACGTCTGTCCTGGATCCGTGGGAGGCGCTGCCCGACAGTGGGTACGACTTGCTCGACCGCTTCCTCAGTCGTGTGGACCTGGTGACCGGGCAAGGCGACCTGTGGAACTACAACTTCAGTTTCATCCCGGTAGAGCTGCTCTCGGGCCTCTACGAGTCCTTCCTCAGCGCCCAGGAGCAAGCCCAGGATGGGGCGTATTACACGCCACGCCATCTGGCGACGCTGACTCTCGATGAGGCCTTTGCCGCTTCCCCCGACCCGCTCCAGGAGGTCATTTTTGACGGCGCTTGCGGATCGGGCATTCTGCTCACGACCGCCTACCGCAAGTTGATCGCGCTGAGTGAGGCCAGGTTGGGCCGGCCGCTCGGTTTTGCCGCCCGTCGCGATCTGCTCTTGCGCCAGATCTTTGGCGGCGACACGAACCCGATGGCGTGCCGCGTCACGGCCTTCAGCCTCTACCTGTCCCTGCTAGAGGGCCTCAATCCGGCGGACGTGCTCGAGGCACAGGAGCGAGACGACGTGAAGCTGCCGCGCTTGCGAGGCAGCAACCTGTGCGATGGCCCGTCGGCCGACTTCTTCAGCGACGCGCACCCGTTCGCCGGCAAGCGGTTCACGCTGTGTGTCTCCAATCCGCCGTGGAAGGAGGCCTCCGGTGAGGCCACGTCGGCCGACGATTACGCCGATGCGGTTCAGATGCCGGCGGTGCTTCGCCAGGTGGCGGGGATCTACGCGGTGCGTGCCCTCGATTTCCTCATCGAGGGGGGCACCCTTTGCCTGATCTTGCCGATCAACCAGTTGCTGGGTGCCGGCGCCAAGCGCTATCTGCCCTATCTGTTTGATCGCATTGCGCCGCGCCGCCTGATCAACTTTGGCGACCTGCAGGCCTTGCTGTTCCCGACTGCCGAGAACACCTGCCATGTCCTGGTGGCGTCGCGTCGTCCCAGCGCACAGATCGGCCGCGTGCCTTTCACCGAAACCTTCGACTACTGCGTTCCCAAGGCCGATCTGAGCCTTGCCTTCGGACGGCTGACCCTCCAGTCGGCGGACCGGCACGAGCTGCAGACGCAAGCCGTGCAGGAGGACCCCTCGCTCCTCACCACCTTCATGTGGGGCGATGCCAATGACCTGGACCTGCTGACCCGGCTTTCGCTGGGAGGCACGCTGGGAGACTTCTGGAACGGCGGAAAGCGTGCGCGTTGGCGGAACCGGAAAGGGGTGCATTTTGTCGACCGCAAGCGCAGTCCAGACGATGCTGGCCCGCTCCGGGAGATCCCCTATGTCAGCACCGAAGGCCTCAAGGCGGGCGTGCCGGTACTGCATGACAGCCAGGCCACCGGGTGGCCCGCCGACCAGGACACGGTGGTGGGCCTGGATTCGGTGCTGCCGCTGTTCGACGGTCCGCGCGTGCTCTACCCGGACGGGTTCTCGAAGGGTGAGCACAATGTGCGGGCCGTCTTTGTGGATGGCCCCCTGTCCTTCAAGAGCTCGATCGGCGTGATCGCGGGTCCGCGCGAGGACGAGGCGCTGCTGCGCTTCGTGGCGATCTTCCTGCGCTCAAGCCTGGCGCGCTACTTTCTGATGCTCACGTGCACCAAGATGCTGTCCGAGCGCAATGGCGTCCATCTGGACGACATCGAGGCGTTCCCCTTCTTCACGCCCGAGCACGCCCCGGACCCGGCGCGGGCACAGGCCGCGCTGGACCGCGCGGCCGCGTTCTCCCGCGAACTCGAACGCCTGCCCTCGCCCCACGCCCAGACCATGCGCTTCCAGGACGAGAGGGACGCGTTGGACGAGCGGGTCTTCGACTATTTCGGCCTCTCGCCGAGCGAGCGCGCCATCGTGCGCGAATCGGTGACGGTGCTGATGCCCTCGATCCGGCCCCGCAGCTACAAGGGGCTTTACACGCCGCTGCAAAAGCCCGCATCGGCGCAGGCGCTTGCCGGCTACGCGAAGGCCTTGGGGGACAACCTAACGCTGTGGCGTGACCGCATGGGCGGCGTGGGTCACTTCGCCGTCGCCGTCGTCGCGACTGACCCGGCGCGAACCGGCGCGCTCGGCGTGGTGCGGGTTCAGTACCTGCCGGAGGGCACCTCGCCGGCGGATGTCCGCTGCAGCGTGGATGATGCCCTCGTGCAGGAAACCCTGCAGGCCCTGCGGCGTGAGGCGCTGGACGTCGTCCAGCGCCCGGATGGCCTCCGTTGGGTCCCCGACCAGATCCTGTGGACACCGCGTGGCCTGTACCTGGTGCGGCCCCTCACGCAGCGCGGCTGGCTGCTGCGCACTGCCCTGCGCGATGCCGAACGCATTGTCCGGCAGGTCCAGCGCCTTGCGTCGCGCGAGGCGGCGGCTGCATGAGTGCGGGCCTGGAGTGGCTCGCGGCCTTTCCGCATGCCGAGGCCCAGCGCGCCGTTAGCGCCGTACACGCAAGCTGGACGCAGCTGGCATCCCGTTCGCGCTCCAACTTCAATCCCGCCATCCCGGAGCCCAAGCTGACCCGGGTCCTCAAGCAGCACGCCGAGCGCGTGACCGCGCGTCAGCTCGGCCTGCTGGGCTACTGGGGCGCGGAAGGTGTGGACAACGACGTGGACTTCGAGTCCGGCGAAATCACAGGCGAGACGCGCACCGACATCCTCTACGCCTGGAACGATGAGGCGCGCAGTCTGCGCCTGGTGTTCGAGTTCAAGCGCGTCAGCCACTTGGCCGAGTCGCGAAAGAAGTACTACGGCAAGGGCGGCCTCCTGCGATTCGTGACTGGCACCTATAGCCGCGGTCAGGCCGTGGCCATCATGTCGGCGATCCTGATCTCCGAGCCGGTCGAAACCCAGGCCGCGCTCAAACGCAGCTTGCAACAGGCCCCGACGGCAGCCTTGCTCCGCATGGTCGCCGGCAGCGATAAGTCGTGGCTGCATGAGCCCTCCAGTTTGTTCCCTGCCGAGTGCGCGTTTGACACTGAGCACCTGCGGCCGGGCGAGTTGGGGCCTACCCATCGCACGATTCGGGTCGCACATCTGTTTTTGCCGTTCGGGTATCCGGTAGCGGCGCGCAAGCGAGGGACCCGGGACGCGACGCTGACGGCATTGGAAGGCGAGTAGGCTGCTTCGCGCCGCGCGTTCTCTGCCAAACGTCCTGACTGATTCCCAGATGTCCTGCTTGATCCGAGGATCCCGTTGACCCGGGTGGCGAAGAGACACCGCCGGGCCGCCGGTTGCTCCGCTTTGTACACCCGTGTCGTCCCTAGGAGGCCTGCCGATGACATCGCCACCCGCCGCGCTGCTGGCCCTGGACGGCCGGCACCTGGACTCGCTGACGCCGGCCGAGCTGGCGGTGTTCCAGCGGTATCGCAACGGCCGCCCCAAGGACGGACGGCCGTGGATCTCCGTCGGGCTGGGCACTCCGCTTCTCGATCCGAGCGCCCTACTGAGCGCCCCGACCCAGGCGCAGGCCGACGAAATCCTGAGAAACGCCGGCGCGGTCATCTGTGTGCGGGTCTACGACTAGTCGGCCGAGGTGGCGAGTGCCGGGGCGATGCCCGCGTCCGCCCAACGCTGACAAGCCCGATGGCGCTGACACAGGCGAAACCGGTTCGACGCTGCCCGGCAAATCTAGACGACTGCCTTTACAAGGGAAACATCCCTGTGAGGTATCCCGCGGTTGACAGGGGCGTCGGCGCTCCCTCAGGCTAGCGTGATGCGTCCTTTGTCTGCCCACTGCCTGCGGTTCCTGCGCATGAGCGCCCTGATGCTGCTCCTCCTGAGCATCATGACGAGGCCTATGGTGGAGCAGATGGGCGGGATCCATGAGGTGGAACATGCTGTGCTGGCGGCGGCTGACGCGAACCACGGGCACGACCACGCCGACCACGACCCAGCCACCGATCCCGACCACACCAAGGGCTTCCATGGCCTGATGCACCAGGCCGAATGCGGGGCCACCGCCGCGCTTGCCTCCTCTTGGGCGGTAGCGCTGGCCATTCCGCCGGCGGATGCACCGCCGTTGCCTGGAGCGGCGGCACCCCGGCTCGGCATTCCCGCGACGCCCTTCCGACCTCCCATCGCCTGATCGACGCTCGGCCGCCCTGACGCGGCTCGTTCCCTGTCGTCCGTCGATCCCGGAGGTTTTCCGTGAAATTGCGTTACCTGCTTGTCCTGGCGCTCGCCGGGACGTGCGGCTTGGTCCCATTGGGCCAGGCCGCCGAACCCCTTCGTCTTCCCGAGGCGGTTGCCCGCGCCTTGGCCGCAAACCCCACCGTCGCCGTGGAGTCGGCGCAGCTCCAGGCCGTCCGGGCCCGGAGCGCCCGAGATACCCTGCCGCCGCCCTACGTCGTGGGCGGCGAGTTCGAGAACTTTGCCGGCAGCGGCAGCCTGCGCGGCGCGGACTCCGCCGAGACCACGCTGCGCATCAGCCGCGTGATCGAGCTGGGCGGCAAGCGCGCTGCCCGCGAGGCGTTGGGCGATGCCCAAATTGGCCAGCAGGCGCAGCGGGTGCAGCAGGCCCGCATCGATATAGCGAGCCGAACGACCGCCCGGTTCATCGAGGTCCTCGCCGATCAGCAGCGCTTGGACTACGCCCGCGAACGGGTGTCCCAGGCCGAGCGCACGCGGCGCGAAGTCGCGGCCTGGGTAAGGGCGGCGCGCAACCCCGAGACCGACCTGCACGCGGCGGAGCTGGCGGTGGCCGAAGCGCGGCTGGAGTTTGAGCACGCCGAGCACGAGCTGGACAGCGCCCGCATGACCTTGGCCGCCAGTTGGGGGGCCTCCACTGCCGATTTCGAAGCCGTTGAAGGAGACCTGCAGGCCTTGCCGAAAGTTGACGATTTCGCAGCGCTCGCCGCACGGCTTTCGGAGACACCCGAGCAACTGGCCAACCGCCTGGAGGCGGAAACCGTGGCGGCCCGCCGCCGCGTTGGCGAGGCCAGTCGCTCGCCCGATGTAAACCTCAGCCTCGGCGTTCGCCGGATCGAGGGCCTGGATGACCAAGGCCTCGTGATGTCGGTGTCGGTGCCGCTGGGAAACCGCCCGCGTGCGGCCTATTCACTGGCCGAAGCCGACGCCGAACTGGCCGCCCTGGAGGCGCGCCGGGAGGCCGATCGACTGGAGAGCCATCAGGTCCTGTTCGAGAAGGTCCAAGAGCTGCGGCACGCCCGCACTGAAAGCGAGACGCTGCGCGACTCCATGCTGCCCACGGCCGAGAAGGCGGTGGCGCAAACTCGCCGCGGCTTCGAGGCCGGGCGCTTCTCGTTCTACTCGCTGGCCCAGGCCCAGGACACGCTGTTCCGCCTCCGCGAACGTGCCGTCGAGGCCGCGAGCCGCTACCACTTGCTGCTGGTCGAGGTTGAACGCCTGACCGCGAATGCCCAGGACTCCACGCCATGATCCGACTGATTGCATTGATGTTCACCCTGCTGCTGGCCGCCTGCGGCGCCGACACCGGGCAAGAGACCGCCGAGGGCGGCCCTGCCGCACCTGCGGCGGGGGATTACGAACGCGGACCCCACAACGGCCGCCTACTGCGCGAGGGCGACTTCGCGCTGGAGATCACCATCTTCGAGGACGGCGTGCCGCCGCAGTACCGGCTGTACGCCTACCAGGGCGGAGAGCCGCTGGATCCGGTCACTGTGGAGGCCAGCATCGAACTGACCCGCCTGGATGGCGAGGTCAATCGCTTCGCTTTCACCGCGAACGGTGACCATCTGGGCAGCCCCGATACGGTGACGGAACCGCACTCCTTCGACGTCAACGTGGCGGCGAAGCACGGCGGCCGCGACTTCGCGTGGACCTTCGCCTCCTACGAGGGGCGCACCACGATCCCCGCGGCGGCGGCCAAGGAGGCCGGCGTCGTCGTGGAAGCCGCCGGTCCCGCCATCATCCGCGACGTGGTGCCGCTGTTGGGCACCGTGGCGATGGATGGCAACCGCCAGGCCAGCGTGCGCGCCCGATTCCCGGGCATCGTCCGTTCGGTGTCCGCACAACTGGGTCAGAAAGTACGCGCCGGCCAGGCGCTCGCCACCATCGAGGGCAACGAAAGCATGCGCACCTACGCGGTCACGGCCCCGTTCGATGGCATCGTGCTCGCCCGCAACACCAACGTCGGCGATGTCGCCGGCGATGGCGCGCTGTTCGAGATCGCCGACCTGTCCCGGGTGTGGGTCGAGCTGCGCGCCATCGGCACCGACGCCGACAAGCTCGCCACGGGCCAGGCGGTGCGCCTGCGCACCGCGACCGGAGACACGGCGGCCGAGGCGACGATTGACACGATCCTGCCGATCGCCACGAGCGGCCAGGGCGTGATCGCCCGGGTGGTGGTGCCAAACGAGGACGGCCGCTGGCGGCCCGGCATGACGGTCTCGGCCGAAGTGACGGTGTCGGCCCGTGAGGTGCCACTGGCGGTGAAGGAGTCCGGCCTGCAGCCCTTCCGTGACTTCACCGTGGTCTTCGCGCAGGTCGAGGACACCTATGAGGTGCGCATGCTCGAACTGGGCGACCGCGATGGCGACTACGCGGAAGTGCTGGGCGGGCTGAAGCCGGGCACGCCCTACGTGTCGGGCAACAGTTACCTGATCCGTTCGGACATCGAGAAGTCCGGCGCCAGCCACGACCACTGAGGAGCGCGCCATGCTTGAACGCATCATTCGCGCGTCCATCGCGCATCGTTGGCTCGTGCTCCTGCTGGTACTGGCGCTGTCCGCGCTGGGCCTGTGGAACTACGGCCGCCTGCCCATCGACGCAGTCCCGGACATCACCAACGTCCAGGTTCAGATCAACACTGAGGCGCCGGGCTATTCGCCGCTGGAGGCCGAACAGCGCATCACCTTCCCGGTCGAGACGGCGCTGGCCGGCCTGGCCCGGATCGACTACACGCGTTCGATCTCCCGCTACGGCCTGTCGCAAGTGACCGTCGTGTTCGACGATGGCACCGACATCTATTTCGCCCGCCAGCAGGTGGCCGAACGCCTTCAGCAGGCAGCCTCCCAGCTTCCGCCCGGCATTGAGCCCTCGTTGGGTCCAGTCGCCACGGGCTTGGGCGAGATCTTCATGTACACGGTCGAAGCCGAGCCAGGCGCGACCATGGCCGACGGCCAGCCATGGACGTCCACCGAGCTGCGCACACTGCAGGACTGGGTGGTGCGGCCGCAGCTACGGCACCTGGAGGGCGTGACTGAGGTCAACACCATCGGTGGCTTCACGCGGCAGATCCACGTCACCCCCGATCCGGTGAAGCTGGTCGCCTATGGCCTCACCCTGCGCGACGTGCTGGACGCTGTGGCGCGCAACAACGCCAACGTCGGCGCCGGCTATATCGAACGCGGCGGCGAACAGTACTTGGTCCGCGTGCCGGGACAGGTCGCGACACTGGACGAGCTGAGGGACATCGTGGTGGCCACCCGCGACGGCCTGCCGCTGCGGCTGCGCGACGTCGCGGCCGTCGGCGAAGGCCAGGAGCTGCGCACGGGTGCGGCCACCAAGGACGGCAAGGAGGTCGTGCTGGGCACG
>DNNT01000259.1 GCA_003497545.1 Arenimonas sp.
AACAGGCGGTCGTACAGGCGCACCTCGGCGGCCACGGCGTGCGCGGCGCTGACCCAGTGGATGGTGCCCTTCACTTTGCGGTCGGCGCCCGGCAGGCCGGCGCGCGAATCGGGGTCGAGCGTGCAGCGCAGCTCAACCACGGTGTCGCCGTCCTTCACCACCTCCTCGCACTTCACGATGCCGACGCCACGCAGGCGCACTTCGCCGCCCGGCACCAGGCGGTGGAAACCCTTGGGCGGCACTTCCATGAAGTCCTCGCGCTCGATCCAAAGTTCGCGCG
Source organism: Arenimonas sp. (assembly GCA_003497545.1). Classification (GTDB taxonomy): domain Bacteria; phylum Pseudomonadota; class Gammaproteobacteria; order Xanthomonadales; family Xanthomonadaceae; genus Arenimonas. The sequence continues at coordinate 281 of DNNT01000259.1, forward strand.
AGAACGGCACTTCGCGCTCGCCGAAGCTGGCGTCCTTGGGATGGTTGGCGAAGCGCAGCGCTTCGGCATGGCCTTCCGGCAGGTTGGTGATGACGAGTTTGAGCGGCTCCACCACGGCCATGCGGCGCGGGCTGGCGGAATCCATCACCTCGCGGATGCAGCCTTCGAGCACCGAAAAGTCGATGAGCGAATTCTGCTTGCTGATGCCGATGCGGTCGGCCAGCAGGCGCAGCGCCGCCGGCGGGCAGCCGCGGCGGCGCAGGCCCTGCAGGGTGGGCATGCGCGGGTCGTCCCAGCCGGCCACCAGGCCTTCCTGCACCAGCGCCAGCAGCTTGCGCTTGCTCATCACGGTGTAGTTGATGTTCAGGCGCGAGAATTCGATCTGGCGCGGCTTCGCGGCCGGCACGCTGAAGCCGGCGTCCACCAGCGGCTGGTACAGGCCGGGGTTGCGCACCAGGTCCACGTTGTCCACGAACCAGTCGTAGAGCGGGCGGTGGTCTTCGAACTCGAGCGTGCACAGCGAATGCGTGATGCCTTCGAGCGCGTCCGACAGGCAGTGCGCGTAGTCGTACATCGGGTAGATCGGCCAGGCGTCGCCGGTGTTCTGGTGCGGCACGTGCTTGATGCGGTAGATCGCCGGGTCGCGCAGGTTGATGTTGCCGCTGGCCATGTCGATCTTCGCGCGCAGGGTGCGGGCGCCGTCGGGGAACTCGCCCGCGCGCATGCGCCGGAACAGGTCGAGGTTCTCCTCGACGCTGCGCTCGCGGAAGGGCGAATTGCGGCCCGGCTCGGTGAGCGTGCCGCGGTAGGCGCGCACCTGCTCGGCGTCGAGGTCGCAGACGTAGGCCTTGCCGTCCTCGACCAGCTTGAGCGCGGCGCGGTAGAACACCTCGAAGTAGTCCGAGGCATGGCGCAGCTCGGCCCACTCGAAGCCCAGCCAGCGCACGTCCTCCTTGATGGCCTCGACGTACTCGGGGTCTTCCTTGGCCGGGTTGGTGTCGTCGAAGCGCAGGTTGACCGGGCCGCCGAACTCGCGGCCGATGCCGAAGTTCAGGCAGATCGACTTGGCGTGGCCGATGTGCAGGTNNGGCTCGGGCGGGAAGCGGGTGCGGATGGACGCGTGCTTGCCGGACGCCAGGTCCTCGCGGACGATCTGGCGGATGAAGTCGTTCTTTTCCGGCGCGGCGGCGTCGGTGGGGGCGGGGGTGGCGGTCATGCGTCCGGATGGGGCGTGGGAAGGCCGGTAGTTTACCGGCTCGGGCTGCCGGCGCGGCCCCGGCTGTTTCCGGGCCGCGGCCGGGCTAGAATCGGCCGGCAGGGGGCTGCATGCACAAACGGGGAGAGTGGCGCTTGCGAACCGCATGGGCCTTGACCACGGGTATCGGCGCCATCGTGNNCAACGAGCCGGTACTCGACCTGGCGGTGATGGAGACGCCGGTCCTCACCACCCTCGACGACATCCTCAGCGGCCGCGCCCAGCCTGGCTTCACGCCCGTGCTGACCCCGGGCTTCCCGTTCACGGCCCGCGACGGCCACGTGCTCTGGGTCCGCATCCGCACCGAACTGCCCGCCGATGGCCGCCAGTGGCGCCTGGGCGTGGTGCGCGTGCCGCTCGACCAGCTGCGCCTGCGCCTGCATCCGCCCGGTGACGTGGTGGCGCGCGACGGCTTCTTCCGCCGCACCAGCGAACGCGCGCCCTGGCCGGCCACCTTCGAATTGCCCCTGCCCGAGGGCACCTCCGGTCCCACCGAGCTCTACCTCGAGCTCGAAGGCCAGGTGATGGGCGGCCTGCACGTGCGCCTGCGCGACGCCGCGGCGGCGAGCGCCGAAAACGACAGCGCGCGCTTCTGGTTCCGGGTGACCTACCTGCTGTTCCTGCTGGTGGCGGTGCTGTCGCTGGTGCGCCACGCCGAGGACGCCCGCGCCGGCGCGCTGTCGGTGGGCGGCGCGGCCTTCTGCGCCTGGCTGGCTTGCCTGGGCATCAACGGCCACCTGTATTCGCTGCCGGAAGTGGCGCTGCTGTCGGGCCTGGGCGCGATCGTGCCGCAGGCGCTGTTCCTGCTCGGCGCCGGCCCCGTGGTGCTGGCCACGCGCCATTACAGCGGCCTGGCCAAGTCGGCGCCGCAGCTGGTGGGCTGGATGCGTGGCCTGGGCTGGGTGCTGGTGGCCGGCGCGCTGTTCGCGCTCACGCTGCCGGCGGCGACGGCCACCACGCTGCAGTGGGTCGCCTGGTTCAGCTACCCGGTGGCCCTGGTGGCCTGCCTGTTCATGCTGGTGCTCGATTCGCGCAGCACGCGCTGGGCGCCGCTGCTGACCCTGCTGGCCATGGGCGGCGCGGTGCTGGTGCGCGTGCTGGCCGACCACCAGGTGCTGGCGGCGAACTGGTGGACGCTGCACGGCTGGCAGCTGCTGCTGGCGGTGCTGATGGCGCAGTACCTGGCCTTGCCCTGGGTCCGCGCCCGCCTGCAGCGCTGGGCGATCCAGCGCCGTGCGACGCCGCCCGAGCCCAGCACCGAGGAAAAGATCAGCGCCGCGCGCGAGAAGCTCATCAAGAGCCTCCAGCACGGCCTCGAACACGCCGACGACGACGACGTGTCCTGGATCGCCTATCGGCGCCTGCTCGACGGCCTGAAGGCGGTGCTGCCGCAGGATTCGTCCGCCGTGGTGGGCGAACATGCCGATGGCGAGGAGCTGCTGCAGGTCGAACCCAAGTCGGCCGAACCGCGCTACCGCGACCTGCTGCGCGACCGCACCACGCTGCTGCGCAACCTGAGCAAGCTCAAGGCGCCGCAGCAGGTGGGCATGGATTTCGACGGTCCCGAGGGCCCGCTGGAGAAGGTGCAGCTGGCGGTAATCCCGCTGCCCATCCCCAAGCCCGGCTGGGGCGCGCTGCTGGTGGAACGCCCCGACGGCGTGACCTACAGCGATTCCGAGCTGGCGCTGTGCGCCGAATTCGCCGCCGTGGCCGTGGTGGCCGGCGAGGAAGCCTCGGGCACGGTCAGCGCCCAGCGCCAGGCAGAAACCGACCCGGGCACCGGCGTGTTCCGAGAGGAGCCGCTGCGCGAGCGCCTGCGGCAGATGATGGACATCGCCCGCCTGAAGCAGTCGCCGTTCTGCCTGCTTTACGTGGTGGTGGACCAGCTGCCCTCGCTGCGCGAAGCCGGCGGCGAAGTGGCGGCGGTGGCCGCGATGCGGCCGGTGGCCACCATGCTGCGCGAGGAAATGAGCCACGGCGACCTGATCGGCCGCAGCGGCCCCGAGGGCTTCATGGTGCTGGCCCCGGGGAAGAAGCTGCTGCAGGCGCGCGAATACGCCGACCGCCTGCGCGAGGCCGTTTCGCACATGGTGGTGGACCCGCGCATCGCGCCGATGCTGTCGATCAGCGTCGGCATCGCCCAGGCCGGCCCGGACGAGCGCGACGTGCCGGGCCTGGTCGCACGCGCCGCCAACGCCGCGCGGGTGGCGTCCAAGAACGGCGGCAACCAGATCTTCAGCTGAGAAGGACACATGGCAACCACGCTGGTCATCGGCAACAAGAACTATTCCTCCTGGTCGCTGCGGCCCTGGCTGGTGTTGCGCCAGGCGGGCATTCCCTTCGAGGAGGTGCGCATTCCGCTATACCGGCCCGGGGCGGAAGCGGAACTGGCGAAGTGGTCGCCTTCGGGCAAGGTGCCGGCGTTGCATGATGGCAACATCCGGGTGTGGGATTCGCTGGCGATCTGCGAATACGCCAACGAGCGCTGGCTCGACGGCCGCGGCTGGCCGGTAGACCCGGCCCGGCGCGCGCTGGCGCGCTGCGCTTCGGCGGAAATGCATTCGGGCTACGGCGCGCTGCGTGGCCAGTTGCCCATGAACGTGCGCCGCGAGCCGCGCGAACGCCACTGGGACGAAGCCGCCCAGCGCGACATCGATCGCGTGCAGTCGCTGTGGCGCGAACTGCGCGGCGCCGCGGCCGGGCAGGGCGACTACCTGTTCGGCGACTTCGGCATCGCCGACGCCATGTTCGCGCCGGTGTGCGTGCGCTTCCGCGGTTACGGCGTGCCCATGGACGCCACGGTGCAGGCCTACGTCGACGCCATCTACGCGTTGCCGGCCATGCGCGAGTGGGTGGCCGCCGCGCTGGCCGAAACCGAGCGCGTCGGCGCCGACGAGGCCTGAGCGCATGGACTTCGCGCGCCTGATCCGCGACATCCCCGACTTCCCCAAACCCGGCATACGCTTCAAGGACTTCAGCCCGCTGCTGGCCAATGGCGCCGCCTTCGCCTCGGCGGTGGCGGCCATGGCTGCGCCCTGGCGCGAGGCCGGGCTGCAGGCCGCGGCCGGCATCGAAGCGCGCGGCTTCATCCTGGGCGCCGCGGTGGCGCGTGAACTGGGCATCGGCTTCGTGCCGCTGCGCAAGCCGGGCAAGCTCCCGGGCGCCGTGCGCGAAGTGAGCTATGCGCTTGAATACGGCCAGGATCGCCTGCAGGCGCAATCCGACGTCGTGCCCGGCGGCGCGCGCGTGCTGATCGTGGACGACGTGCTGGCCACCGGCGGCACCCTGGCCGCGGCCGCCGAACTGGTGGAGGGCCTGGGCGCCACGCTGGCCGGCGCCGCGGTGCTGCTGGAGCTCACCGCGCTCGAGGGGCGCGCGCGCTGGCGGCGGGAATCGCCGCTGCTGGCGACGCTGCGCTACTGATTCACTCGGCGGCCAGCTCGCACACGTAGATCAGCTCGCAGGCGCCGTCGCCGGTATCGTTGCGGCTGAGCGAACTGCGCCAGACGCTGCCGTCCTCGCCCTGCACTTCCACCAGCCAGCCGCGCAGGCGCACGAGCTGGTCAGGTTCGACCCGCGACAGCGCCGAAGCCACCGCGCTGTTGGCCGGCACCAGGTGCATGTTGGCGCTGGAGCGGGCGATTTCCTGCTCCGGCAGCGGCGGGCCGTCGCCGCCCCAGCGGTAGCGGTACCAGCGGCCCGACTGCCAGATGTCGAGGCGCGAATAGTGCGCCGGGTCGGCCATGCGGCCCCAGCCCAGCGCCAGGTCGGTGGGCGCGAGTTCGGCGCCGCGGTCGAATCGGTAGTCCTCGCGGCCCAGCACGCGCCCCTGCAGGCTGAAGCCGGCCAGCGGGCGCACGCGGTAGGCGCCGAGCCGGAATTCACCCACGCCTTCGGGCACCGGGCCCTGCAGCGGCTCTTCGGTTTCGGACGCGGGCAGGGGGCCGGGCAGGCGGCAGTCGAACGCGGCCTGCCCGGCCGAAGCCAGGGGCGCTTCGACGTTCGGGTGCCGGCCCGCCGCCCAGAGCAGGGCGGCCAGGGCGCCGGCGATCAGCAGCCAGGTCCAGCGGTTCATGCCAAGAGCCTAGCCGGCGGCCGGCGCGGCGAACAGGTCCGGCAGCGGGCTCAGGCGAAATCGGCGAGCAGGGACAGGCGGGTGGTCTCGGGCACGGCCCGTTCCAGCGGCAGCCGCGCGTCGTCGATGCCGAAGGCCAGGGCGGCGCCGGCGCGCAGGGCCATGATCGCCGCCGGCGCGAATTCGAAGCGCAGGAAATGCACCGCCGCCGACTTGCCGGCCTCGCTGCGCTCGAGGTCTTCGTCGGCGATCGCCGGCACGCGGCCCTGGCCCTGCACCTGCGCAAAGACCCGATGCTCGATGCCGCCCAGGCGCGCCAGTTCGCGCTTGCGTTCGTCCGGGTCGGGGAATTCGATCAGCATCGTCGCCTTGAGGTTGGCGCCGTCGGGCACCAGCGGGTTGTAGGCGTCGAGTTCGTCCTGGATGGCACCGGCCTCGAAGATGCGCTCGATGCGCAGCATTTCCTGCACCTGGTACTGCACCGTCAGCCGGTCTTCGAACAGCAGGTTGATGTTGTCGCCCAGCGGCACGCGCCGCGCCTGCTTGTGCGAAATCACCCGGGCGCGGAAGCCCTCGCGGGCCTCGGCGTAGGCCTCGAGCGTGAACAGGTCGGCGCGCGTGAGCTTTTCCATCCTGCGGGTCCTGCTTGAATCGTCGGAGTGCACCAGCGCCAGGTGGCGGCGGGCGCGCAGTGCGTCGCGCCGGGCCGGGAAGGTGTCGTCGCGCATCGCCGGCGGGCCGGGCCGCGGCTCAGGCCGCCAGCTCGTCCAGGGCTTTCTGGAAGCGGTTGGCGTGCGAGCGTTCGGCCTTGGCCAGGGTTTCGAACCAGTCGGCGATTTCGTCGAAGCCCTCGTCGCGCGCGGCCTTGGCCATGCCCGGGTAGAGGTCGGCGTATTCGTGCGTCTCGCCGGCGATGGCCGAGCGCAGGTTGCTGGCGGTGTCGCCGATGGGCAGGCCGGTGGCGGGGTCGCCGCAGGCCTCGAGGTATTCGAGGTGGCCCAGGGCGTGGCCGGTTTCGCCCTCGGCGGTGGAGCGGAACACCGCGGCGATGTCGGCCAGGCCCTCGACGTCGGCCTTCTGCGCGAAATACAGGTAGCGGCGGTTGGCCTGCGCTTCGCTGGCAAAGGCGGCCTTGAGGTTGGCTTCGGTGCGGGAGCCTTTCAGATCCATGGCGATGTCTTCCTCGTGTGGCGCGGGCCCCGCCAGCTTAGCGCTGCGGGTGGCCCGCGGCCTCGGGCTGGTAGCTGATGCCGGTGACGCGCACGCGCAGCGCGCGGCCGCCCGGCGCGGTCCAGTCGATGGACTGGCCGACCGACAGGCCCAGCAGGGCGCTGCCGACCGGGGCGAGCACCGACACCTTGTGCTGCAGCACGTCGGCGTCGTGTGGATAGACCAGGGTGATGCGGTGGGTCTCGCCGCTCAGCTCGTCCACGCAGGTGACGGTGGAGTTCATGGTGACCACGTCGGCCGGCATGTCGGCGGGTTCGACCACGCTGGCGCGCTCGAGCTCGGCGGCCAGGGCCTCGGCGGCCGGCAGGTGGCGCAGGGCCGGGGAGTCGAGCAGGGCCTCGAGACGGGCGAGGTCGCGGCTGGACACGGTGATCGGCGGCGGCAGGGACACGGCAGGCTCCAAAAAAGTGAAAGGGCGGCACGCTTGGCACGGCCGCCCGGGGGTCAACTGGTTGTCGGGCCAACCATAGCCCGCCGGGGTCGGGGCTTCAAGCCTTGGCGCGGGCCTTCGGGGCCTTGGCCGCGGGCGCGGCGGCGGGGGCTTCGGGCAGGGCCAGCAGGTCAGGCGGCAGATCGCGCAGTTCGGCGGCCAGGTCGTGCAGGAAGGCGGCCATGGCCGAACTCTTGCGCCAGACCAGGGCCAGGCGCCGGCTCGGTGGCGGGTTCCGGAAGGGCAGCAGGCGAAGGTTCGCCGAAGGCGGCACCGGCGGCTTCACCGCGAGCACCGGCAGCAGGGTGACGCCGACGCCGGCGGCGACCATCTGGCGCAGGGTTTCCAGGCTGGTGGCGCGGAAACCTTCCTTCTCGCCGGCGCCGGCCAGGCCGCAGACTTCCAGGGCCTGGTCGCGCAGGCAGTGGCCTTCCTCGAGCAGCAGCAGGTGCTGGTCGCCCAGGTCGGCCAGGGTCAGGTTGCGGGTGCCCGAGAGCGGGTGGCCTTCGGGCACGGCCAGCAGGAAGGGTTCCTCGAACAGGAACTCGCTGTCGGCCCAGTCCTCGTGCAGCGGCAGCGCCAGCACGGCGGCGTCGAGCTTGCCGTCGCGCAGCATGTGCAGGATGGTTTCGGTCTTCTCCTCGACCAGCAGCAGCTCCAGCCGCGGGAAACGCCGGCGGATGCGCGGCACCACGTGCGGCAGCAGGTAGGGGCCCAGGGTGGGGAACAGGCCCAGGCGCACGCTGCCGGCCTCGGGGTCGGCGGTGCGGCGGGCGGTTTCGCGCATCTGCTCCACCTCGGCCAGCACGCGGCGGGCGCGCAGGGCGATGTCCTGGCCGGCCGGCGTGAGCATCACGTGCCGGGGCGCGCGCTCCACCAGCGACACGCCCAGCTCTTCCTCGAGCTTGCGGATCTGGGTGGACAGCGTCGGCTGGCTGACGTGGCAGGCCTCGGCCGCCCGGCCGAAGTGCCGCAGGTCGGCCAGGGCCACCAGGTAACGCAGGTCGCGGAGGTTCATGGTGATGGCTATAGCCTATGGAATAGTCGAAAGCAATACGCAGCGCGGAATTCAATAGGCGCCGACTATCGGCGTGATTGAGCAAAACGATTTCACACGCCGATAGGTTTTGCCTAACATTATCTCAACTTCGATTCACCCTCCCCACCAGTACAGGAGCTTCACATGTCCCTGATCAACACCGAAATCAAGCCGTTCAAGGCCCAGGCCTTCCACAACGGCAAGTTCGTCGAAGTGACCGATGCCTCCCTGAAGGGCAAGTGGTCGGTGGTCGTCTTCATGCCGGCCGCCTTCACCTTCAACTGCCCGACCGAAGTCGAGGACGCCGCCGCGAACTATCCCGAGTTCCAGGCCGCCGGCGCCGAGATCTACATCGTCACCACCGACACCCATTTCTCGCACAAGGTCTGGCACGAGACCTCGCCGGCCGTGGGCAAGGCGAAGTTCCCGCTGGTCGGCGACCCGACCCACGCCCTGACCCGCGCCTTCGGCGTGCACATCGAGGAAGAGGGCCTGGCCCTGCGTGGCACCTTCGTGATCAACCCGAACGGCGTGATCAAGACCATGGAAGTGCATGACAACGCCATCGCCCGCGACATGAGCGAAACCCTGCGCAAGCTCAAGGCCGCCCAGTTCGTCGCCGCCAACCCGAACCAGGTCTGCCCGGCCAAGTGGAAGGAAGGCGAGAAGACCCTGGCGCCGTCGCTGGACCTCGTCGGCAAGATCTGAACCGCACCGCGGTGTTTCCAGCGCCCGGGCGGTCTCCCCGCCCGGGCGTTTCCACAAGCGCGCCCGGAACCTTCCGCCTGCCGCCCCGCGGGGCCGCAAGCGCAAGTTTCCCCATCCTTTCCCTTCCCGGAGCCATGCCATGCTTGACGAAAGCCTCAAGACCCAGCTCGGCGCCTACCTGCAGAAGCTGGTGATGCCGATCGAACTGGTCGCCTCGCTCGACGGCGGCGAAGAGTCGCAGGAACTGCAGGCCCTGCTCGGCGACATCGCCGCGCTCTCGGACAAGATCAGCCTGCGCCTGGACGGCGACGACGCCCGCAAGCCCTCGTTCGCCATCGTGCGCACGGGCACGCCGGTGCAGGTGCGTTTCGCCGGCCTGCCGATGGGCCACGAGTTCACCTCGCTGGTGCTGGCCCTGCTGCAGGTGGGCGGCCACCCGTCGAAGGAATCGCAGGAGCTGCTGGCGCAGGTCGCCGCGCTCGAGGGCGACTTCGAGTTCGAGACCTATTTCTCGCTGTCGTGCCAGAACTGCCCGGACGTGGTGCAGGCGCTGAACCTGATGGCGGTGGTGAACCCGCGCATCCGCCACGTGGCCATCGACGGCGCGCTGTTCCAGGACGAAGTCGAGCGCCGCGAGGTGATGGCGGTGCCGACGGTGTTCCTCAACGGCAAGGTCTTCGAGCAGGGCCGCGTGGACCTGGCGCAGATCGTCGCCAAGCTCGACACCAACTCCGCTGCCCGCGAAGCCGACAAGATCCGCGCCAAGGCACCTTATGACGTGCTGGTGGTCGGCGGCGGGCCTGCCGGGGCCGCGGCGGCCATCTATGCCGCGCGCAAGGGCATCCGCACCGGCGTGGCGGCCGAGCGTTTCGGTGGCCAGGTGCTCGACACCCTGGGCATCGAGAACCTGATCGCCGTGGACCACACCGAGGGCCCGAAGCTGGCCTCGGCGCTGGAAGCCAACGTGCGCGCCAACGAGGTGGACGTGATGAACCTGCAGCGCGCCGAGGCCCTGGTGCCGGCCGCCGAGCCGGGCGGCCTGGTCGAGGTGAAGCTGGCCAACGGCGCCAGCCTGTTCTCGCGCAGCGTCATCCTCTCCACCGGCGCGCGCTGGCGGCAGAT
>DNNT01000124.1 GCA_003497545.1 Arenimonas sp.
GCATGGCTTCGATCTGGGAGTCGATCGCGGCCTCGGTGACGCCGGCCCGCGCCGGCAAGGTGAAGAGCCGCGGCGTGATGGACCTGATGTCGCGTTCGCTCGACACGATGCAGGCGCACATGGCGCGCGTGCAGCTGGCCCAGGACCCGCCCGACCTGCTGATCCAACTCTCCCGCGAGGCCGCCACCTTCTACGAATTCTGGCGCGCCGGAGAACTGGTCGAAAAAGGCCGCCAAGCCGCCGAAAAAGCCCTCGACGCCGCCGGCCTGTGAACCAGGTTGATTTTATCCNNTTATCCAACCAGGTTCATTTTCCTGAAAGCGGGTGAACCTGGTTGGATAAAATCAACCTGGTTCACTTGGTTCATTGAAAGCCGGGTTGGCCGGCTTGTTCGGGGAGCTGGGGGATGCGCGCGATGGTTGCCGGGTCGTAGCCCCAGGCGGCGAACTTCGCCCGCAGCTGCTGGTAGAGCGCTTCGTCCATGGTCTGTTCCCGGGCGAAGATCCAGGCCAGCTTGCGCTTGGGGTGGCCGATCAGCGCCCAGGAATAATCGGGCGCCACTTCCATCACCAGCAGGTCGGCCTTCACCAGGCCGCCGAAGAAGGCGATGCGCCACTGCGCGTTGTTCGTGCCAGGCACCACGGTCGCCACGCCGTCCATGGACTTTTCCGGCTTGCCGAAGGCCTTGCGGTAGGCGTAGGTGTTGGCGATGCGGCCATCCTCGCGCAGGGCGTAGATGTCGGCGGTGGCCACTTTCCCGCGCTCGGCGAAGTAGGGAACGTTGGCGATCACCCACCAGCGGCCCATGTAGCGCTCCAGGTCCACGGTGGCGGTGCTGGTCAGCGGCGGCATGGGGGTTCCTCCGGTGCTGGCGCAGGCGGCCAGCAGCATCAGCAAGGGAAGGAGCAGGGCGAGGCGGCGCATGGGCGGCTCCCGGACAAGGAAGCCCCAGCCTGCGCCCGGCCGGCTGAAGGTGGCGTCAAACGGCGTCTCGGTCCGTGAGACGAGGCCCGCGGAAGCTGTGTCCACGCCCACCGCAGGACACGCCCATGTCCCGTCTCCGCACCGAAGCCCCGTCCATCGTCGACCCTGCGCTCTCGCGCGCCCTGTGGCAGGCCCTGGGCCTGGCGCTGCTGCTGGTGGCTTTGCCCGTGCTGGCATTCGGCCAGCCGCTTCTGGGTCCGTCGGCGTCGTTCTGGCTGCCGGCGCTGCCCGCCCTGGCCCTGCTCACGCTGCATCGCCGGTTCCTGGCGTCGGCGTGGCGTGCGCACCTCGTCCGCGCCACGCCACGCCGCCGCCAGCGTTTTGGAAATAGGGGTCAGAGTACTATNNATAGTACTCTGACCCCTATTTCCGCTAGTCGCGCACGCCGAGGCGCTTTCGCTCGAGCCGCCTGAGGAACTCCGACATGATGCGCAGGTACAGGTCCTCGCCCAGGTAGGCGTCCTCGACCCCGGCGTCGATGCTGGGGTTGTCGTTCACCTCGATCACCACCGTGCGGTCGCCGGCCACCTTCAGGTCCACGCCGTACAGGCCGTTGCCGATGGCGTTGCTGGCGCGCAGGGCCAGCCGCACCACTTCCGAGGGCGCCTCGCGCACGGGCAGGGTCTTGAAGCCGCCCGAACGCACCGCGCCCTTGCCGGCGCCACCCTTGGGCGCGTGGTCGTAGATCTGCCAGTGCCCGCGCGACATGAAGTACTGGCAGGCGTAAAGCGGCTCCCCGTCGAGCACGCCGATGCGCCAGTCGAATTCGGTGTACAGGTATTCCTGCGCCAGCAGCAGCGCGGTGTGCTGGAACAGCTGCTCGGCCGCGGCCTTGAGCTGCTCCACCGTCTCCACCTTGTGGATGCCGCGCGAAAAGCTGCCGTCCGGGATCTTCAGCACGATCGGCAGCCCCAGCAGGTCGGGCAGGGCTTCGAGCTTGCGGGCGTCGTCGCGGAATACGATCTCGGTGCGCGGCGTCGCCAGCTTGCGGCTGCGCAGGCGGTCGTGCAGGTAGATCTTGTTGGTGCAGCGCAGGATCGACACCGGGTCGTCGATCACCACCATGTCCTCGCGCTCGGCGCGGTGCGCGAAGCGGTAGGTGTGGTTGTTGATGGCCGTGGTCTCGCGGATGAACAGCGCGTCGTACTCGGCCAGGCGCGCGAAATCGCGCTTGCCGACCGGGTCCACCTCGATGTCCAGCGCCTTGCCCGCCTCGATGAACTGCTTGAGCGCCTTCTTGTTCGAGGGCGGCATCTGCTCGTCCGGGTCCTGCAGCATGGCCAGGTCGTAGCGGTATTTCCGGCGCGCCCGCGGCTTGCGCCAGAGTCTCTTGCTGAAGGCGTCCAGGGCTTCGGCGAAGGCGTCTTCCTGGTCGTCGGTGAGCATGTGCAGGCTGGCCGGCTTGATGGCCGCGATCTGCCACACCCGCTGGCGTTCGAACTCGATGCGCAGCACGGGGCAGGGGAATGTTTCGAACACCTGCTGGGCCAGGTCCTCAAGCGGCGCGTAGTGCGTGCGGCCGAAATACACCAGCAGGCCGAAGTCGCTGGCGTCGCGCGAACCTTCGGGCAGGAACTTGCCCAGCTGCGCGTTCAGGTCCTCGATGTCCACGCCGTACAGCGAACGCCGGCGCAGGTCGTTGATGGTGCGCACGCTGGGGATGACCTTGTGCCCGCGCGCCTCGGCAAGCAGCGACACGTAGTAGCCGGTGCCCATGTATTTGTAGCTGCGGCACAGGTTGATCACCTGGGTGCGCTCGCCTTCGGCGCCGACGTCGCCGCGCAGGTAGTCGGCCGCCGCCACGACGTTGTCCGAAGGGTAATAGGAGCCCCAGTCCGAGGGCTTCTCAACGACGATGACGAGGCGGCTCATGGCGGCAGGGCGGGGGCGACGCGCGCAGCATGAGCCTTCGCCCCGCGCTTGGATAGACTGCCGCCATGACCGCCGAACCCCGCCTGCGCGCCGCCCGCGCCGCCGACCTGCCCGCCCTGCTGGCGCTGGAGGCGCGCTTCCCCGGCGACCGGCTCTCGGCCCGCCAGTTCCGCCACCACCTGGACAACCCCCGGGCGCGGCTGCGGGTGGCGGTGGGCGAGGGCGGGCTGCTGGGTTACCACCTGCTGCTGCTGCGCCGGGGCAGCGCCTGGGCCCGGCTGTATTCGATCGCCGTGGATCCGTCGGCCCGCGGCCGCGGCCTGGGCCGACGCCTGCTGGCCGACGCCGAAGCCCAGGCCCGCGCCGCCGGCTGCACCGGCCTGCGCCTGGAAGTACGCCAGGACAACGCCGCCGCCGTCGCCCTGTATGAAGCCTCCGGCTACCGCCGGGAAGCCGCGCTGCCCGCCTACTACGAAGACGGCGCCCCCGGCTGGCGCTACGCCAAGGCAGCGGGGCATGACTTTGGGCCTACGGCGGCTTAACGAGGGGGCGTGCTAGCGTCCGGGGCTTGTTCCTTGTCCCGGGGATCCACCGTATGCGTCGTTCCGCCCTTGCCTGGCTTTGCGCCGGCGTCTTTTCCGCTTCCGCCTTCGCCGCCGAGCCCGCCGCCATGATCGAAGACCCCAACCTGTGGCTCGAAGACGTCGAGGGCAAGCAGGCCCTGGACTGGGTCCGCGCCCGCAACGCCGTCTCCGAAAACCAGCTGGCCAAGGACCCGGGCTTCGAGGCCGTGCGCAGCGACCTGCTGGCCATCCTCGATTCCGACGCGCGCATTCCCTACGTCGGCAAGATGGGGAACTACTACTACAACTTCTGGCGCGACAAGCAGAACCCGCAGGGCGTCTGGCGCCGCACCACGCTCGAGGAATACCGCAAGGACGAGCCGCAGTGGGAAGTGCTGCTCGACATCGACGCGCTCGGCAAGGCCGAAGGCGTGAACTGGGTCTGGGCCGGCGCCGAGTGCCTGCGCCCCGACTATGACCGTTGCCTCATCGACCTCAGCCGCGGCGGCGCCGACGCCACCGTGACCCGCGAGTTCGACGTCTCCGACAAGGCCTTCGTCGAAGGTGGCTTCAGCCGCCCCGAGGCCAAGGGCCAGATGGGCTGGATCGACATCGACACCGTCTACGTGGGCACCGATTTCGGCCCGGGCTCCATGACCAGCTCCGGCTACCCGCGCGTGGCCAAGGAGTGGAAGCGCGGTACGCCGATGTCGGAGGCCAAGCTGGTGTTCGAAGGCCAGGCCAGCGACATCTCGGTCGGCGCCTTCCATGACGACACCCCGGGCTGGGAGCGTGATTTCGTCTACCGCGGCCTCACCTTCTACACCAACGAACTCTACCTGCGCGGCAAGGACGGCAAGCTCACCCGCTTCGACCTGCCCGACGGCGCGCAGAAGGGCGTGTTCCGCGAATGGCTGAGCGTGGAGCTGCGCCAGCCCTGGTCGGTGGGCGGAAAGGACCACGCCGCCGGTTCGCTGCTGGCCATCAAGCTCGACGAATTCATGGCCGGCGACCGCGACTTCGACGTGCTGTTCGAGCCCGCCGCCAACACCTCGCTGGCCAGCAGCGGCGCCACGAAGGACTTCTACTTCATCAACGTGCTCGAGGACGTCAAGAACCGCATCTACGTCCTGACCCCGGGCGAAGACGGCTGGAAGAAGGAGCCGCTGGTGGGCGCGCCGGAGTTCGGCACCGTCAGCATCAGCGCGGTGGACGCCGAAGAGTCGAACGACTACTTCATGACCGTCGCCGACTACCTCACCCCGACCTCGCTGCTGATGGGGACCATCGGCGAGAAGCCGCAGGTGCTCAAGCAGCTGCCGGCCTTCTTCGACGCCTCGCCGTACCGCATCGAGCAGCACTTCGCCACCAGCAAGGACGGCACCAAGGTTCCGTACTTCATGGTCTCGCGCAAGGACCTCGAGCTCGACGGCGACAACCCGACCCTGCTCTACGGCTACGGTGGCTTCGAGGTTTCGATGACGCCGGGCTACTCGGCCGGCGTGGGCAAGGCCTGGCTGGCCGACGGCGGCGTGTACGTGGTGGCCAACATCCGTGGCGGCGGTGAATACGGCCCGCGCTGGCACCAGGCCGCGCTCAAGGCCAACCGCAACAAGGCTTATGAAGACTTCGCGGCCGTGGCCGAGGACCTCATCGCCCGCAAGGTCACCCAGCCCAGGCGCCTGGGCATCCAGGGCGGCAGCAACGGCGGCCTGCTGATGGGCAACATGACCGTGATGTACCCGCAGCTGTTCGGCGCCGTGGTCTGCCAGGTCCCGCTGCTGGACATGAAGCGCTACCACCTGCTGCTGGCCGGCGCGTCCTGGATGGCCGAATACGGCAACCCGGACAAGCCGGAGGAGTGGGATTTCCTGCGCAAGTACTCGCCCTACCAGAACGTGAGCAAGGACGTGGACTACCCGCCGGTGCTGTTCACCACCTCCACCCGCGACGACCGCGTGCACCCGGGCCACGCCCGCAAGATGATGGCGCGCATGATGGAGCAGGGCCACGACGTGACCTACTACGAGAACATCGAAGGTGGCCACGGCGGCGCCGCCAACAACGCCCAGTCGGCTTACATGTCGGCCCTGGCCTACACCTTCCTCAAGCAGAAGCTCTTCGGGGACAAGAAATGAAGCATCGCATCCTGCCTTTCAGCGCCGCTTTCCTGGCCGTCGCCCTCGCGGGCTGCGCGGCCCAGCCGGCCCGCACCGCCGACGCGCCGGCCCCGGCCGCCGCCGCCGCGGCGACGCTGCCGGCGCCGCCGGTGGCCGCCAGGAAGCCCTACGTGGTGCGCGCCCCGCATGGCGCCGAGCGCCAGGACGAGTACTACTGGCTGCGCGACGACACCCGCAAGAACCCGGAGATGCTGGCGTACCTCACCGCCGAGAACGACTACACCGACGCGGTGCTGCGCCCGCTCGAGGCGCTGGAGGAAACCCTGTACGCCGAGCTCGTTGGCCGCGTGAAGCAGGACGATTCCAGCGTGCCGTATTTCGAAGACGGCTACTGGTACTACACGCGCTACGAAACCGGCCAGGAATACCCCATCCACGCCCGCCGCCAGGGCAGCATGGACGCGCCCGAGCAGGTGCTGTTCGACGTCAACGCCATGGCCGCCGGCAAGAACTTCTTCCAGCTCGGCAACTTCGAGGTCAGCCCGGATGGCCGCCTCGTGGCCTGGGCCGAAGACGCGGTGGGTCGCCGCCAGTACGTGCTGAAGGTGAAAAACCTCGCCACCGGCGAAGTTTTCGCCGACCAGATCACCGGCGCCTCGTCGGGCCTGATGTGGGGCAACGACAACCGCA
Organism: Arenimonas sp.; assembly: GCA_003497545.1. GTDB lineage: Bacteria > Pseudomonadota > Gammaproteobacteria > Xanthomonadales > Xanthomonadaceae > Arenimonas. The sequence goes on from DNNT01000124.1 coordinate 6,230, forward strand.
CGCTCTACTACATCGAAAACGACCCGGTCACGCTGCTGTCCAAGCGCGTCAAGGCGCACGTGGTCGGCACGCCGGCCAGCGCCGACAAGCTGGTCTACGAAGAGAAGGACGACACCTTCTACATGGGCATCGGCCGCACCCGCTCCGATGAATACCTGTGCATTGGCGTGCAGAGCACCGTGTCCTCGGAAATGCGCTGCGCCGACGCCGACGCGCCGCGCGAGTTCACCGTGCTGGCGCCGCGCCAGCGCGACTTCGAATACCAGGCCGACCACCTCAACGGCCGCTGGGTGTTCAACACCAACTGGGACGCGCAGAACTTCCGCGTGATGACCCTGGCCGACGGCCAGCCCTGGGGCAACCGGAACCTCTGGCAGGAAATGATCCCGCACTCGCCGGACGTGCTGATCTCCGGCCTGGAGCTGTTCGACGGCTTCATCGCCATCTCCGAGCGTAGCGGCGGCCTGCAGCGCCTGCGCATCCGCAGTTGGGACGGCAAGCGCGACGAGTTCGTCAAGGCCGACGAGAGCGCCTATTCCATGGGCATGGCCATGAACGCCGAGCCGGGCACCGACTGGCTGCGTTACACCTACACCTCGCTCACCACGCCGGCCACGACCTTCGAGGTCAACACCCGCACCGGCGAGCGCAAGCTGCTCAAGGAGCAGCCGGTGCTGGGCGGCTTCGACAAGACCAATTACGTCACCGAGCGCCTGTGGGCCACCGCCCGCGACGGCACGAAGGTGCCGGTGTCGGTGCTGTACCGCAAGGGCTTCGAGAAGAACGGCCAGGCGGCGCTGTACCAGTACTCGTATGGCTCCTACGGATCGAGCTCGGACCCGGGCTTCAACGGCAACGTCATCAGCCTGGTGGACCGCGGCGCCGTGTACGCGGTGGCGCACATCCGCGGCGGCCAGGAAATGGGCCGCGCCTGGTACGACGACGGCAAGCTGCTCAACAAGGTCAACACCTTCACCGACTTCATCGACGTCACCGATTTCCTGGTGGAGGAAGGTTATGCCGCGCCTGACCGCGTGGCGGCCATGGGCGGCAGCGCCGGCGGCCTGCTGATGGGCGCCATAGCCAACATGGCGCCGGAAAAGTACAAGGCCATCGTCGCCCACGTGCCCTTCGTGGACGTGGTGACCACCATGCTCGACGAGTCGATCCCGCTCACCACCAACGAGTTCGACGAGTGGGGCAACCCCAAGGACAAGACCTACTACGACTACATGCTGTCGTACTCGCCCTACGACCAGGTGGAAGCCAAGGCCTACCCGGCCATGCTCGTGACCACGGGTCTCTGGGACAGCCAGGTCCAGTACTTCGAACCGGCCAAGTGGGTGGCCCGCCTGCGCGCGAAGAAAACCGACGCCAATCCGCTGCTCATGCGCACCAACATGGAAGCCGGCCACGGCGGCAAGTCCGGCCGTTTCCAGCGCTACCGGGAGCGCGCGGAGGAGTACGCCTTCGTGCTGGACCAGCTTGGCCTGGTGAAATAAAGAGCCTTGAACACGGATTTGCACGGATAAGAAGCGGATAGCACGGGTAAAGCGAAATCAATTCAGAATTGTTCTTCGCCCTACCTGTGTCTATCGGCTTTTATCCGTGTCATCCGTGGCAAAAAACCTTCTACCACCCCGCCTCGCGCAACAGGTCCTCGGTACGCGCGTCGGCGGGTTTGGCGACGAGGCCGCCGGCGGGGTTGAGGGAGACGTCGTAGATCGCGCCGTCGAGCATGGGCAGGTAGGCCGCGCTGCCCCAGCGGGCGTCGGCCACCGGCCAGCGGGACAGCCAGCGCTGGCGGAATTCCCAGAAATCCCCGCCGGTGCGCAGGTCGTGCACCGTGCGCGGTGCGTCCAGCTCCTGCTTCGGATCGCCGTAGCGGCCTGACAGCCGCTCGAAGCGGTAAACCGGCGGCAGGCCGGCCAGGCGGCCGGGCAGGGTCCAGCGGATCACGCGGGCGTCGAGCTGCCATTCGTCGCCGCGCAGTTCGAACACGCGTGGCGGCTGCCGGTCGAGGGTGAGCGTGGCCTCGAAGCGCTGCGTCCCGAGTTCGCGCAGGGCGATGCTGGCCACCGGCACGTCGGCCAGCAGCCAGTGGTAGCTGCGCAGCAGGCCGCCCAGGCCCGCCAGGGCCAGCGCCAGCACGATGGCCACGACGCCCAGCGTGCGGCCCAACCAGCCTCGCCGGCCTGCGCGCGGCCGGGCCGGCCGGCGCCGCGCCCAGGGCCACAGTCCCAGGAGGAGAACCCCGCCGGCCAGCAGCCACAGCCAGTTCGAAAGCGTCATCGCGCCCTCCATTCGCCTCGGTCCAGCCCCGGACTATACTCGGCGCATGAAAACCGTCCGCGTCGCCCTGCTGCTGCTGAGCCTCGCCCTGGTCGCCGCCTGCGGCACCAAGGGCGACCTGGTCCTGCCCGACAAGGCCGAACCGGCCGAGGCCACCGCCGGGTCATGAGCGCGGGCCCGCCCCTGCGCTTTTCCAAGATGCACGGCGCAGGCAACGATTTCGTCGTGCTCGANNGGCCGCCCGCTGCCCTCGCCGGCGCTGGCACGCGCGCTCGGCGACCGCCACGCCGGCGTCGGCTTCGACCAGCTGCTCACCATCGAAGACCCCGTGGCCGCCGGCTGCGTCGCGCGCTACCGCATCCTCAACGCCGACGGCAGCGCCGCCGGCCAGTGCGGCAACGGCGCGCGCTGCGTGGCCGCCTGGCTGCAGCGCGACGGCGCCGCGCCCGGCGAGCATTTCCGCCTCGACAGCCCCGCCGGCGTCATCGACGTGCAGGCACTGGGGCAGGGCCGCTATTCGCTGGCCATGGGCCTGCCGAAGTTCGCGCCAGCCGCGCTGCCTTTCCTCGCGCCGGCTGAAGCCGCCTCGTACGAACTGCCCGTCGGCGGACAGCGCCTGCGCTTCGGCGCCGTGTCGATGGGCAACCCGCACGCCGTGATCGAAGTGCCCGACGCCGCCGCGGCCGACGTGGCCACGCTGGGCCCGGCGCTGCAGGCGCGGCCCGAATTCCCGGAAGGCGTGAACGTCGGTTTCGCCCAGGTGCTGTCGCCCGACCGCATCAGCCTGCGCGTGTTCGAACGCGGCGCCGGCGAAACCCTGGCCTGCGGCAGCGGCGCCTGCGCGGCGGTGGCCGTGCTGGTGCGCCAGGGCCGCGTGGGCCGCCACGTTTTCGTCGGGCTGCCGGGCGGCACGCTCGAAATCACCTGGCCTGCCGACGACGCGCCCATCGTCATGGCCGGCCCCACCGCCTTCGTGTTCGAGGGTGAATTCCCGCTGGAGCAAGTCGAATGATCGAAGACAAGAACGAGCGCCTCGGCGCCCACGAGGTCGCCACCTTCCTGCGCCGGCACCCGAAGTTCCTGGCCCAGTTCCCGGACCTGGCGCTGTCGCTGGTGGTGCCCAAGGAAGAAGGGCAGGCCGCCTCGCTGGCGAGCTACCAGCTCGACGTGCTGCGCGACAAGAACCGCGAGCTCACCCGCCGCCTCAACGAGCTGTTCGCCAACGCCCAGGAAAACGAGCGCCTGGCCGTGCGCACGCACCAGCTGAGCCTGGCGCTGATGCGCGCCGCCGGCCCGGCCGAAACGCTGCGCACCATGGTGGCGGTGCTGGGCGAAGACTTCCACGGCGAAGTGGTGCGCCTCGTGCTGCACGCGCCGGTGGCCGGCCTGGAGGACGCGCCCTGGCTGCAGGTGGTCGGCGAAGCGGATCCGGCGCTGGCGCCGTTCCGCGATTTCCTGGCCGGCAGCGAACCGCTGTGCGGGCGTTTGAACCAGGACAAGCTGGCGCTGCTGTTCGGCGAGCAGCAGGCGCAGGCGGCGTCGGCCGTGCTGCTGCCGCTGCCGGGCCTGGGCATGCTGGCGGTGGGCAGCACCGACGCCAACCGCTTCTTCCCCGGCATGGGCACGCTGTTCCTGCGCATGATGGGCGAAGCCCTGGTCACCGCCATGGGCCGCGGCGCCCGCGGCTGAACATGGCCGGCGCGCTGCCGCTGCAGGCGGAGTTGGAGGCCTTCCTGGCCTACCTGCAGGTGGAGCGGCGCATGTCGCCGCACACGCTCGACGGCTACCGGCGCGACCTTACCGACCTGGCCGGCTGGATGCGCGACAACGGCCTGCAAAGCTGGGCCCAGCTGCGCCAGGAAATGCTGCGCGGCTACGTCGCCGGCGCGCACCGGCGCGGGCTGTCGGGCAAGAGCCTGCAGCGGCGGCTGTCGGCGGTTCGCAGCTTCTTCCGGCACCTCAACCGCAGCCAGCTGAGCGAACTCAACCCGGCGCTGGGCCTGCGCGCGCCGAAATCGCCGCGCAAGCTGCCGCAGGTGCTCGACCCGGACGAAATGACGCGCCTGGTCGAAGTGCCCACCGACGGTGAACTGGGCCTGCGCGACCGCGCCATGCTGGAGCTGTTCTATTCTTCGGGCCTGCGTTTGTCGGAACTGTGCGGGCTGCGCTGGCGTTCGCTCGACCTGGCCGACGGCTTGGTGACGGTGCACGGCAAGGGCGGCAAGACCCGCATGGTGCCGGTGGGCAGCCACGCGCGCGCGGCGCTGCAGGCCTGGCACGAGCAGTCGAAGCCGGGGCCCGACGCGCCGGTGTTCCCCGGCCGCCAGGGCGGTCCGATCAGCCCGCGCACGGTGCAGGCGCGGCTGCGCCTGCTGGCCATGCAGCAGGGCCTGTTCAAGCGCGTGCACCCGCACCTGCTGCGGCACAGTTTCGCCAGCCACGTGCTCGAATCCAGCGGCGACCTGCGCGGCGTGCAGGAACTGCTGGGCCACGCCGACATCGCCACCACCCAGATCTACACCCACGTCGCCACCGACCGTCTGGCCCAGGTGGTGCGCGACAAGCACCCCTTGGCGAGGGATGAGGGAAACTGATGTCCGCCCGTACAAACTATCTGACCGCTTTCACCCT
>DNNT01000260.1 GCA_003497545.1 Arenimonas sp.
GGCCGGCATCCAGGCCACCATCAACCGTGAGTCGCGTTGGCAGACCGACGAGATCTACGGCCTGGTGAACTTCGACGTGTTCGAGATGGGTGGTGGCACCTCCAACGCCGTGTTCGGCATGGAGTACCGCGAAGACACCTTCGTCGACCAGTACGACTCGCTGTCGGAAGCCCGCGACGAGTTCGGCAACCCGGCCATCATCGGTTCGGCCGGCAACTCGTCGGGCGGCTCGCGTGACGCCAAGGCGGCCTACTTCGAGTGGCTGCTGCCGTTCACCAGCAACTTCGACATCACGCTGGCCGGCCGTTGGGACTCGTACAGCGACTACGGCAACGACTTCTCGCCGAAGATCGCCATGCGCTGGCAGCCGCTGGACACGCTGACCCTGCGTGCTTCCTACGGCGAGGGCTTCCGCGCCCCGGGCCTGGACATCCTCAACGCCAAGACCTCGTTCTCGGCCGAGCCGGTCAACGACGCCGCTTCCTGCGCCGCGCTGGGCGAGCCGAGCACCTGCCAGCTGCAGGTCGACACCTACTTCCAGGCCAACCCGAACCTGGCCTCGGAGCAGTCGACCCAGTTCAGCGTCGGCGCCGTCTGGGATCCGCTCGAGTGGCTCGACCTCTCGGTTGACTACTACAACATCGAGATCGAGAACACGATTTCGCAGATCACCCCGCAGGCGATCATCAACTCCGACCTGGATCCGGACACCTACGGTCCGATCCCGCCGGGCATGAGCATCACCCGTCGTCCGAACGGCGCCATCGACGAGATCATCGCCGGTTACGCCAACCAGGGCACGCTGGAAACCGATGGCATCGATTTCCGCGCCAACACCAGCTTCGACCTGGGCAAGTACGGCGAACTGCGCAACCAGCTGACCATTTCGTACATCAACAGCTACGACGTCGATGACGGCCTGGGCAACATCACCGAGTTCCTGGACATCAACGGCTACCCGGATCGTCGCGGCAGCCTGTACAACACCTGGACCATCGGTGACTTCACCGCCGGCTGGAACATCAACTACATCGGCGCCAACGGCCCGGTGGGTGGTTACGCCACCAACGATGTCCAGCTGACCTGGAACGCGCCGTGGAAGGGCACCATCACCGTCGGTGCCACCAACGTCGGCGATCGTTACCCGGAGCTGACCCCGTTCGATGGCCGTCCGTGGAACTTCTACCTGTACGACGCCTACGGCCGCACCACGTACTTCCGCTACACCCAGACGTTCTGATCCACCCGCTCCCGGCGCTGGGTACCCAGCGCCGGGGCAAGCAAGAAGAAAGGCCCGCAACCAAGGTTGCGGGCCTTTTGTTTTGGCCTTGCCTGGTGGTGGCGGTCAGCGCGCGGCGGAGCGGCGGATCTCCGACGTGGTGTAGCCGAACTTGGCCTTGAACGAGCGGCAGAACGCGCTCTTGCTTTCGAAACCGACCACTTCGGAAATGTCGCCGATGGGCATGCGGGTGTTGCGCACCAGGGTCCAGGAACGGTCCACGCGCAGGCGGCTGGCGTATTCCACCGGCGTTTCGCCGAAGACTTCGCGGTAGAGGCGGATCAGGTGCGTGGGCGAATAATTCGCCACTTCAGCCAAACGGCCCAGGTCCAGGCGCGACTCGCGCCCGTAGGTGACCAGGTGGCGCACGCGCATCAGCCGCACCAGCACTTGTTCGCGGCGCTGGGTGGTGCGGCCGCTGCAGGCGTCGAGGTGCTGGCGGAGCGGGCATTGGGCGTCGTGCAGCGCCGACACCAGCGCGCCGAGCGCGGCTTCGTGGCGGGNNCGCCGTTGAACTGCGGCGACTGCACGCCGAGCGAACCGCGCAGCACCCACCAGGCCGAAGCCCAGCCGGCGGGAACGTCGATCTGCACGCCGCGTTCGGTGGCGGTGACGAAATGGAAACGGTCGCCCGACAGCGCGAGGGCTTCCGCGAAGCCGAGGCGATGGTGCGAGGCGGATGACAGGGTTGCGCGTGGGCTCATGGCACTTTTTCCGGGGGATAGCGCCAGTTTCCACGGCACCACAAGGGCCGCATGGGTCGGAGGTCATGTCCAGGGGTGCGGACAGCGGACGTCCGGGGGTGTGGTTTCAGCGCGGTTCAGAAAAGCGGCGAAAAGCGCGACGCAACGTCAATCCAAGCGGCAATCCATGTACACGCCAGCGCAATGCTCAGCGTTCAAGATGCACCGGTCAGCGACGCCAATTCTCTCTCTCTCCAACGGCACGGCGATCCGGGAACCTTCAGAGTGGGTTCGGGACAAACTGGTTCGCCTTCGCAGACACGGCCCGAATGGATTCGGGCCGTTTTCATTTGTGCGCCGGGTGTTCCGGTAGCATGGCCATGGCATTGCTCCGGAACCGCGCCATGGCCCGCGACAACCGCAATCGTTCCCGCCGCTGGGCGTGGCTGCTGCTGGCGCTGGCCCTGCCGCTGGCCGCGTCGCCGCCGGTAGCGGCGCCCGCCGTCGCGCCGCTGCAACTTCTGCCCGGTGAATACCTGTGGCTGCCCGAGCTCGCGCCCAAGGGTCCGCTGCTGGTGCTGGTGAGCCTGCCCGAACAGCGCGCCTACGTTTACCGCAACGGCGTGCGCATCGGCGTGGCCACCGTGAGCACCGGCAAGAAGGGTTACGAAACGCCCACCGGCGTGTTCACCATCCTGCAGAAGAAGCGCGAGCACTACTCGAACCTCTACGACGACGCGCCGATGCCGTTCATGCAGCGGCTCACCTGGGACGGGCTGGCGTTGCACACCGGCCGCGTGCCGGGTTATCCCGCCTCGCACGGTTGCGTGCGGTTGCCCGATGGTTTCGCGCGCAAGCTCTTCGACGTCACCGAGCGCGGCATGACCGTGGTGATCATCAATGAACCCGGGCGCGCGCCCATGCTGGCCGACCCGACGCTGTTCCCGCCGCCACCCGCGCCGCCGCGCACCGGCACGCCGGTGGCCGAACTCGCGCTGCCGCCGCCGGCTGGTGCCGGCTACACCTGGACGCCCGACGCCGCGCCGGCCGGCGCACTGACCGTGGTGCTCAGCACCGGCGACCGCGAGATGGTGGTGCTGCGCGAAGGCGTCGAGATCGGCCGCGCGCCGGTGGGCGTGGCCGGCCCGCTGCCTCNNGCGCGGCCTACACCCTGCTCGAGGGCCTGCGGGAAGACGCCGTCCCCCTGCTTCCCGAACGCCCGCGCCGCCGCTGGCTGCGGGTGTTGGGCGAGGGCGGCGACGACCCGGCCGACAGCCTGGCCGCGGCCGCGCTGCGGGTGGACCCGGCCTTCGTGGTCCGGGTGTACGACGCCCTGGCCCCCGGCGCCACCCTGGTGGTCACGGATGAACGGCTGCGCCCGGCCGCCGCGCTCACCGTGCTGGAGGGGGATGGAAAGCGGCCGGCGGAGCCCCATTGAGGCAGTCAGATACCCCCGGACGTATGCTATGGCCATGACCCGCCGCCTGACCTGGCTACTGCTGCTGGCCCTGCCGCCCGCCTTCGCCGGCGAGCCCCTGCTCGAACGCCTCGCCGCCGCCGCGCCCGAAGCCGACCCGCAGGTGCTGGCCCTGGCACTGGAAGCGCGCGACTGCGCGGTGCAGTCGGCCACGGCGCCCGCCGCCGACCGCCTGGCGGTGATCGACTACTCCCGTCCGTCCACCGAACCCCGGCTGTGGGTGTTCGACCTGCGCCAGGGCCAACTGCTGTTCGCCGAACACGTGGCGCACGGCAAGGGCAGCGGCGAGAACCACGCCACCGCCTTCTCCAACCGCGACGGCAGCCACCAGTCCAGCCTGGGCCTGTTCCTCACCGCCGAGACCTACCACGGTGGCAACGGCTATTCGATGCGCATGGACGGCCTGGAGCCCGGCGTGAACGACGCCGCCCGCGACCGCCTGATCGTGATGCATGGCGCCGGCTACGTGGACCCGATCACCGCCGCGCTGCAGGGCCGCCTGGGCCGCAGCTTCGGCTGCCCGGCGGTGCGCCGGGAAGTGGCCAGGAAGGTGATCGACACGCTCAAGCAGGGCCAGCTGCTGTTCGCCTACTACCCCGACGAAGACTGGCTGCAACGCTCGCGTTTCCTCGGCTGTGGCCGCGACGGCCTGGCCGGCGCCCGCGGCACTGCCCGCAAGGGCTGACGGGGCGGCACGGGGCCGCCCCGCCGGTGGCTCAGAAGCGGTAGTTCAGCGCGAGGCGCAGGGTCTCGAAGTCCGCCTCCTGGCGCACCGATTCGGTGTAGGCCGGGTCGGTGAAGCTGCTGCCCGGCAGGTACCCGGTGTCGAAACTGAGCGAGTCGACGTCGGCCATCAGCCACTCGCCGCGCAGCGACCACTGGTTGCCGAAGTCATACTCGTAGGCAACACCGATCTCGGTGCCCTCGAGGGTCTCCGAGGCGACGCCGGCCTTGAGGTAGTTGCCGTTGCTGACGATGCCGGCGAAGGCCTGCGCGTCCACCTGCACCCAGCCCACGCTGAGCGAGAACAGGTGGCTGCCGCTGGCCCAGCCGATGCGGCCCTTGAGGGCCAGCTTGTCGTCGAGCTCGAGGGCGTTGCCGTAGTCGTAGCTCAGGCTGGGGAAGGCCGCGGTGGGCGTCAGGCCGGTGGAGCGTTCCTCGTCGATGCCGAGCTTGCTCCAGTCGAGCTCGGCGCCGAGCACGAAGCCGCTGGTGAACTGGTGGTTGTAGCCAACCTGCACGCCGTAGACGGAGCCGCTGGCATCGAGGCCGGGCGACAGGCCGGCCGCGACCTCGTCGCGCAGGGCCTGCGATTCGCTGGACCAGGCACCGCCGAGGGTGGTGTCGGCTTCGGCGTCCGAGTCGCCTTGGCCCGCGTGCAGGCCGGCGTACCAGCCGGTCCAGTCGCCGTTGGCGGCCAGGGCCGCGGGGGCGGCCAGGGAGAGGGCGATCAGGAGGGAAAGTCGTTTGTGCATGTGCGTTTCCTCAAGGGGAGTGTCATTGCCCGCCCGCGGGGGACGTTTGCGGACGAGGGCAATGTGAAGAACGCGGGGGCACGGCCATTCGTGCCAGCTTTCCCGGGGGAAAGCCGACGGACGGCAGAAACGGGGAGGGGGGAGGGAGATGGCGCGCCCGGAGGGATTCGAACCCCCNNCCGCCCGCAGCTCCGCCCCGCCCATGGACCTCGCGTTCATCGCCAGCCTGTTGCTGCACCCGTCCCGGCGCGCCCTGCTGGTGCTGGATGCGAACGGCCAGGTGGTGGCGGCCAACGACCGCGCCCGGGGCCTGGTCGGGCCGGCCCTGGAAGCCTCGCTGCGCGAAGCGCTGGCCGACGGCATGCGCCAGCTGGCCGATCACCCCGAGCGCGAGGTGCAGTACCGGCACCAGGACGACGGTTTCACCCTCGACTGCCTGCTGCGCGCCGTGCGCGGCGACGACGGCGGCATCCGCGGTTTCACCGTCAGCCTCTACAGCCACGACGAAGCCCCCGGCCTGGCCGAAGCCCCCGACCGCGCGCGCTGGCGCTTCGCCCTCGAAAGCGCCCAGGACGGCCTGTGGGACTGGGACTCCGAGTCCGGCCAGGTCTACCGCTCGGGCCGCTGCTTCACCATGCTCGGCTACTCGCGCGACGCCCTCGACAGCAGCTTCGACGCCTGGCAGTCGCTGATCCACCCCGACGACAAGCCGCGGGTGAAGGCGGCCCTGCACGCCCACCTGGCCGGCGAGCGCGAGAACTACCAGGTCGACTACCGCGTGCGCGATGCCAACGGCCGCTGGCGCTGGATCCTCGACCGCGGCCGCGCCATCACCTGGGACACCGCCGGGCGCCCGCGCCGGGTGATCGGCACCCACACCGACATCCACGACTACAAGCAGATCGAAACCCAGCTGCGCGAGCGCGAGCTGATCCTCAACCAGGCCCAGCACGTGGCCCACCTGGGCAGCTGGAGCTGGGATCCGGAAACCGACCAGCTGTGGTGGTCGGACGAGCTGTACTGGATCGTCGGGCTGTCGCGGCGAAAGCCGCCGCCGAGCTTCCGCAACCAGCGGCACCTGTTCACGCCGGAATCCTACGCGCGCCTGCACGAGGCCTCGGTGGCCCTGCTCAAACACGGCAAGCCCTATGCGCTGGAAGTGGTGATGCTGCGGCCCAACGGCGAGCGCCGCACCGTGCAGGCGCGCGCCGAGGCCATCCTGAGCAGCGACGGCCGGGTCGAGCGCATGGTCGGCGTGCTGCACGACGTCACCGAGCAGCGCCAGGCCGAGGAAACCTCGCGCTGGCGCAACGACCTGCTCAACCGCATCGCCGCCATGGGCCGCATCGGCGGCTTCGAGCTGCTGGTGGACAGCGGCACGCTGCACTGGACCGACGAGAATTACCGCATCCACGGCATCGAGCCGGGCACGCCGCTGCACCTGGAGGACACGCTGCCGAGCTACTGCCCGGAATCCCAGGAGAAGTTGCGGTTGGCGCTGCGCCGCATGGTGCAGGATCGCGTGCCTGAGCAGACCGTCGAAGCCTGTTACTTCACCGCCGATGGCCGCCGCATCTGGCTGCGCATCACCGGCAGCCTGGAGCTGCGCGAAGGCCGGCCCTACCGCATCACCGGCCTCACCCAGGACGTCACCGAGGAACACGAGGCCGGCGAGCGCATCGAGCAGCTGGCGCACTACGACACGCTCACCGGACTGCCGAACCGCTTCCTGTTCCGCCAGACCGCCGACGAGGCGATCGAACAGGCCAAGCGCAGCGGCAAGCCGCTGGCGCTGCTGTTCCTCGACCTCGACCGCTTCAAGTACGTCAACGACACCCAGGGCCACGAAGCCGGCGACCGCCTGTTGCAGGAAATCGCCGGTCGCCTTCGCGCCTGCGTTCGCGCCAGCGACCTGGTGGGGCGCCTGGGCGGCGACGAATTCCTGGTGCTGCTGCGCGAGGTGGCGCGGCCCGAGGACGCGGCCCTGGTGGCGCGAAAGATCATCGACGCCATCGGCCGGCCGATCCAGCTGGCCAGCGGCGACGCGCAGGTGGGCTGCAGCATCGGCATCGCCCTGCTGGGCAACGGCAACAGCGACCTCGAAAGCCTGCTGCGCTCGGCCGATACCGCCATGTACGCCGCCAAGGACGCCGGCCGCAACACCTACCAGTTCTACAACAGCAGCTTCTACGAGCGCGTGCAGCGCCGCGTGACGCTGGAGCAGGAGCTGCGCCAGGCGCTGGCCCACGACGAGTTCCAGTTGGCCTTCCAGCCCACGGTTGCGTTGAGCGACGGCGGCGTGGCCTGCATCGAGGCGCTGCTGCGCTGGACCACGCGCGCCGGCGTGCAGCGATCGCCCGTGGAGTTCATCCCGGTGGCGGAAGAGTGCGGCGAAATCCTGCCCATCGGCCGCTGGGTGCTGGGCGAGGCCTGCCGGCAGGCACGGCGCTGGCACGAGGCCGGGCTGGCCTTCGGGCGCATCGCCGTGAACGTGTCGCCGCTGCAGCTGCGCGACCCCGAGTTCGCGGCGCAGGTGCTGGCCATCTGCGAACGCGAGCGCTGGCCCACCGACCGGCTGGTGCTGGAGATCACCGAATCGGCGCTGATGCGCGAGAGCGACGTGCTGGCGAACGCGTTCGCGCTGTTCAAGGCCAACGGCATCACGCTGTCGATCGACGACTTCGGCACCGGCTTCTCCAACCTGGGCTACCTGCACCGCTTCCCGCTGCGCAACCTCAAGATCGACCGCAGCTTCGTCAGCCAGATGGAAACCAGCCCGAACATGCTCGAGCTCACCCACGCCGTGGTCAGCCTGGGCCACGCCTTGGGCCTGTCGGTGGTGGCCGAGGGCGTGGAAACCGAGAGCGTGCTGCAGCTGCTGCGCCAGCAGGGCTGCGACGAGGCGCAGGGTTACCTGTTCACGCGCCCGCTGCCGGGCGCGGAACTGGCCACCTGGCTGGCGGCGCAGGGCTGAGCGCGGGGCTCAGGTGCGGGTGTAGACGGCCGCGTGGATGCAGGAAAGGATGGCCACCAGCACGCCGCCGAACGGGAAGAAGCCCAGCGACAGCACGAAGGTGATGGCGTAACCCAGGCCGCCCAGCACGAACCAGAACAACGCCCAGAGGATGCGGCCCTGCACCAGCTGGCCCAGTCCCGGGATGAACAGGCTGCAGATGGCGGCGATGACGTTTCCGGTGGAACCCTGGCCTGCGCTCATGCGTGTCTTTCCCGCGGTGGTGGATGACAGGGAAAGCATGGGGCCCCCTGCCCGCGGGTTCAAGCGACGCAAGTCATGCCTGCGGCGGCGCGCGGTGGCCTGCTAGCATTCGCCGATGCCTTCCGATCCCGCTTCCCCGCCCGAAAACACGCTGCTGGCCGCCTGGCGCGAGCGCCTGCCGCACTACTGGAAGCTGGTGCGCGGTGACCGCCCGGTGGGCACGCTGCTGCTGCTCTGGCCCACCTGGTGGGCGCTGTGGCTGGCGGCCGAAGGCCTGCCGCCGCTGGGCACCTTGTTCATCTTCACCGCCGGCGTGTGGCTGACGCGCTCGGCCGGCTGCGTCATCAACGACTACGCCGACCGCTGGCTGGACCCGCAGGTGGAGCGCACGAAGTCGCGGCCACTGGCCACCGGCGCGGTGAGCCCGCGCGAGGCGCTGGCGGTGTTCGTGGTGATGATGCTGGTGGCCTTCGGGCTGGTGCTGCTGACCAACACGCTGACGGTGCTGCTGAGCATCGCCGGCGCCTTCCTGGCGGCCAGCTACCCGTTCCTGAAGCGCTACACCTACCTGCCGCAGGTGTACCTGGGCGTGGCCTTCGGCTGGGGCATCCCCATGGCCTTCGCGGCGGTGCAGGGTGCGGTGCCGGCGCTGGCGTGGCTGCTGTTCCTGGGCAACCTGCTGTGGACCACCGGCTACGACACCTGGTACGCCATGGTGGACCGCGAGGACGATATCCGCGCGGGTTCCAAGTCCACCGCCATCCTGTTCGGCGACGCCGACCTGGTGGCGCAGGGCCTGCTGTTCGGCGGCTTCGCCTGGGCCATGTGGCTGGTGGGCAGCCGCGCCGGGCTGGGCATCTTCTATTACGTGGCGCTGGGCGTGGCCGTGGTGCTGGTGCTGCGCCAGTTCTGGATCGCCCGCGACCGCGGCCGCGAGCACTGCTTCGAAGCCTTCCTGTCGAACCAGTGGGTGGGCCTGGCGGTGTTCGCCGGCATTGCCGCGAACTACGCCCTGGGCTGAGCCGGGCGGACGTCCGGCCGCCGCCGTCGCGGACGTGACCTCGGGCCCATGCGGCCCGCGCCCGCCGCGCCGACACTGCGCTTCCCGCCCCGAGGAAGCCGCCATGAAGCTCCGCCTGTTCGCCCTGCTGCTGGCCTTGCCCGCCGCCGCCTTCGCCGCCGACACGCCCGCGCCCAGCCGCGAACACTTCGCGCCCAAGGGCATGGAGGCCTCGTACCACGACTACCACTACACGCCGGTGCTGAAGGTGGGCGAGATGGTGATTGTCTCGGGCATCCCGGCCGCGCACGGCGACACCTATGAAGAGAAGGTGCGCAACCTGTTCCGCGCGCTCGAGCGCCACCTGCAGGAAGCGGGCGCCAGCCTGGCCGATGTGGTCGAGCTCACCAGCTTCCACCCCGGCGCCACCGACAGCGCCGCCTTCAATGCCGAGTTCGCGCGCTTCGCGCCCATCCACCAAGAATTCTTCCCCGACCACTACCCGGCCTGGAGCGCGGTGGGCACGACGGCGCTGCTGATGCCCACGGCGGTGGTGGAACTGCGCGCGGTGGCCATCATTGGTTCGGGCAAGGCGCCGCGCGCCGACATTGCCCGGCCCGCGCCNNCACGCGCGCGGCTTCGGCCAGGGTGGCGCCGGTGGTCATGACGTCGTCGAGCAGGGCCACGTGCGCCGGCAGCGGCGGGCCGGGCGCCAGCGCGAAGGCGCCGCGCAGGTTGGCCTGGCGGGCCTTCGCGCCCAGCTCGGACTGCGGGGCGGTGTGGCGGCGGCGCTGCAGCCGGGTGTCGAGCACCGGCAGGGCCAACGCCGCGCCGAGCGGGCGCGCCAGTTCCAGGGCCTGGTCGTAACCGCGCTGGCGCAGGCGCCGGCGGTGCAGGGGCAGCGGCAGCAGGGCGTCCGGGCGCGGCGCCGCCGCCAGGGCCGGTGCGGCCANNGGCCAGCGCCGCCAGCAGCCGGCCGGCGGCGAGGTCGGCGTGGAATTTCAGGCGGCGCAGCAGGCCGCTGACCGGGGGCTTGTAAAAAAAGACCGCCCGGCTGGCGGCGAAGGGCAGGGCCAGCCCCACGCAGCGGCCGCAGCGCGGCGCCGGGCGCGGCAGGGGCAGGGCGCAGCGGGCGCAGGCAGCCCGGTTCCACGGTAGTTCGGCCCGGCAGGCCGCGCACAGGTCGTCGCCGTCGCCGGGCGAGCGGCAAACCAGGCAGCGTAGCGGCAGCAGCACCCGGCCCAGGGCGGTGAAAAAGTTGCGGGGCGGGGTGGCGCCGTCAACCCGGGGGTGGGCTCTTTGGTTGACAGGGTAGGGCATGCTCACCAGACTGCCGCTCTCTTTTCACCCGCGCCGTCAGGGATCGCCCATGCCTGCTGTCATCCGCCACGACTGGACGCGCGAGCAAGTCCTCGCCCTGTTCGACCTGCCCTTCCCCGAGCTGGTGTTCCGCGCCGCCACCGTGCACCGCGAACACTTCCAGCCCCACCAGGTGCAGGTGTCGACCCTGCTGTCGGTGAAGACCGGCGGCTGCNNGCCTCGCGCTTCTGCATGGGCGCCGCCTGGCGCAGCCCCAAGGACCGCGACATCCCGAAGGTGGCCGAGATGATCCGCGAGGTGAAGGCCCTGGGCCTGGAAACCTGCGCCACCCTGGGCATGCT
>DNNT01000187.1:0-718 GCA_003497545.1 Arenimonas sp.
CCTGCACGGCGTAGGACAGCGCCGAGCCCGCCGGGCCCACGACCAGGCCGATGGCGCGCGCGGTGGCGAAGCGCCCGCTGGTTTCGGCCCACGCCAGCGCGTCCAGGCGGGGCCCGATCAGCGGGTTGCGGGTGGACGGGTCCACGCCCAGCCGCGCGGCCAGCGCGCGACGGGCGGCCGGGTAGCCGACTTCCTGCTTGGCTAGGCCCGCCACTTCGCGGCCGCGGCGCTTCCAGAAGCCGCGCGAGCGGCCGGGGCGGTCGTCGCCGGCCACGCCCATCAGGCCGTCGGGCTGGTCGTAGGGCGACCCTTCGTGCATCACTTCTTCGCGGCCGCGGTCGGCCAGGCGGCGCACCGCGGCGCGCAGGCGCTGCCAGCGCTCGCCGAAATAACGCGCCACGCCCAGCGGCAGGCCGGTGACGGCGCGCNNCACGGCGCTCGCCGGGTGCAGGGCACGTTCCTTGGCGGCCGCGGCCACCACTTCGTCCACTTCGGCGCCGTGCAGCGCGGCCAGCGCAGGCATTTCCGCCACGCGCACGGCCAGCAGCTCGACGCTGTCGGCCTCGAGCTCGCCCCAGTCGGTGTGGATGCGGAAACGCGCCTGGTAACCGCGCACTTCGACGCGCGGGTCCACCCGCCAGCCCGGCCCGGAAAGCAAAGAAGGCTCGACCAGGGTGGCGGCGTCGAGCACCGGTTCGGATTCGGCGCGGGCGCCGCC
>DNNT01000187.1:739-8807 GCA_003497545.1 Arenimonas sp.
CTTGTACCAGGTCTCGTACATCTTGCGGCCGTAGATGCCGTGCAGCACCAGGCCCTTGAAGATCACCTTGTCCCAGTTGATGCCGGCGCCGTTGGGCAGGATGCCGAGCAGGGCGATCTTGCCGCCGTGGTACATGCAGTCGAGCATGTCGTTGAAGGCGTGCGGGTTGCCGCTCATCTCGAGGGCCACGTCGAAGCCCTCCATGTGCAGGTCCTTCATCACTTCCTTGAGCGACTGCTTGGACACGTTCACCACGCGGGTGGCGCCCATTTCCGCGGCCAGCTTCAGGCGGTAGTCGTTGACGTCGGTGACCACCACGTTGCGCGCGCCGATGTGCTTGCAGATGCCCGCGGCGATGATGCCGATCGGGCCGGCGCCGGTGATCAGCACGTCCTCGCCCACCACGTCGAATTCCAGCGCGCAGTGCGCGGCATTGCCGTAGGGGTCGAAGAACGCGGCCAGCTCGGACGGGATCGAATCCGGGATGGGCCAGAGGTTCGAAGAGGGCATCACGATGTATTCGGCGAAGGCGCCGTGGCGGTTCACACCGATGCCGGTGGTGTTCGGGCACAGGTGCTGGCGCCCGGCGCGGCAGTTGCGGCAGTGGCCGCAGACGATGTGGCCTTCGGCCGACACGCGGTCGCCGATGGCGTAGCCGGTGACGCCCGGGCCCATTTCGACGATGCGGCCGACGAACTCGTGGCCGATGACCAGGCCGGGCTTGATGGTGCGCTGGCTCCACTCGTCCCACTTGTAGATGTGCAGGTCGGTGCCGCAGATGGCGGTTTTCTCGAGCTTGATCAGCACCTCGTTCGGGCCGGGCGAGGGCACCGGCACCTGTTCCATCCAGATGCCTTTTTCGGGGTTGCGCTTCACCAGCGCTTTCATCGTCTGCTGGGACATCGTCGAGTTCCACGCTGGCCCGGACGGGCCGTGAGGGCCGGAATTATACCCGCCAGCCGTGAACCGGCCGGGAAAACCTCAGGGCAGTTCCACCCGCCAGCCCAGGGCCAGCACCCGTTCCTGCAGGAAGTCGTGGCCGATGCGCTGGCGCAGTTCGACGAAGCCCGAATGCCCGCCCGTGAAGACGAACACCGCGCCCAGGCCCGCCTCGCCCCAGCTGTCGTCGGCGTCGTCGGTGTCGAAGCGGATGGGCGTGGCGTTACCGTCGTTCACGAAGGTCACGGCCAGCGGCCGCGCCGGGTTGGCGAATTCGCGCCGCCAGCCCAGCCGCAGCATCGGCTGCCACACGCCCCAGGACGCCGACACGTTGCGCGCCAGCGCCGCGTCGAGCCGGCCGCGGCGGCTGGTGATGGCCCGCCCCGGCACGAACAGCGCCAGGCCCGAGCCGCCGGTTTCGGCGTAGGGGTCGATTTCGGTGCGCTGCCAGTCCACGCCGGCGCCCAGCTGCCATTCCCAGGCGCCAGCGGGCAGGGACCAGGTGAGGCCGGCACCGGCCAGGCGGCGGTCGGCGTCGGTGCTGGCGTTGGCCACGGCGTCCACGCTGACGCCGCTGAGCAGGGTGAAGTTGATGGCGCGGCGCACCCGGTAGTCGCCGCGCAGACTGCCCGCGTAGGCGTCGAGCGACAGGCTGTCGGCCAGGTTCCAGCCCGCCAGCGCCATCACCCCGGTGAAGCGGGTGCGCAGGCTGCCGTCGGAGCGCAGGAAGTCGAGTTCGTCGCGCACGTGGTTCGCCACCAGGCCCAGGCGCCAGCGCGCCGAGGGCGCCCAGTCCACGCCGGCCAGCAGGGCGCCGGTGTCGCCGTCGAAAGGCGCCTCGTTGGTGCCGTCGCGGCGCTTGAGCCGGCCCAGGTCGGCGCTGGCGAAGGCCGACCAGCCGGCGCCCAGGTCGGTGCGCAGTTCGGTGTCGGCCGGGGCGCCGTCGCGGGTGGCCGCGCGGCCCTGGCCCGGGATCTCGCCCAGGAAGTTGCCGCCGGCCGCGCGCTCGCGGCTGTTGGGGCCGCCGGCGAATATTTCGGCGCAGCGGCTGGCCAGCGGGCTGCCGGGCGCGGCGCCGGCGCACAGGGCGTTCCACAGGTTGGCCAGGGCCTCGTCGGGCGACTGCGCCCGCGCCGGGCCGGCCAACGCGGCCAGCAGGCCGCCCACGAGCAGCAGTGCACGCATAAGTCCCCCTCGTTTGTCCCCTGTCGAAAGTCTATACCCGCGTGCACGCCCCGCAAGCGCCACCGCTGCTAGGCTTGGGAATTCGACAAAACACGAGGTCCCGCCGATGCGTCTTGCCGTCCTAGCCGTCGCCCTGTCCCTCTCTTTCGCCGCGCAGGCCAAGGAGGGCATGTGGGTTCCGCAGCAGTTGCCCGAGATCGCCGGCCCGCTCAAGCAGGCGGGCCTGGAGCTGCCGCCGGAGCAGCTCGCCAACCTCACCGGCGACCCGATGGGCGCCGTGGTCGCGCTGGGCGGCTGCACCGCGAGCTTCGTGTCGCCGCAGGGCCTGGTGGTTACCAACCACCACTGCGCCTACGGTGCGATCCAGCTGAATTCGACCGCCGAGAAGAACCTGATCAAGGACGGCTTCAACGCCGCCACGCTCGCCGATGAAGTCTCCGCCGGCCCGAACGCCCGCGTGTACGTGATGGACCGCATCACCGACGTCACCGACAAGATGCAGGCCGCCGCCGGCGACACCGCCGGCCTGGCCCGCCAGCAGGCGCTGGAAGCGGCGCAGAAGGCGCTGATCGCCGAGTGCGAATCGGAAGCCGGCTACCGCTGCACCCTGTACAGCTTCTTCAGTGGCCAGACCTGGCGCCTGTTCCGCCAGATCGAGATCAAGGACGTGCGCCTGGTCTACGCGCCCCCGGGCAGCATCGGCAACTATGGCGGCGAAGTGGACAACTGGATGTGGCCGCGCCACACCGGCGACTTCTCGTTCTACCGCGCCTACGTCGGCAAGGACGGCAAGCCGGCCGCGTATTCGGAAGACAACGTGCCGTTCAAGCCCACGCAGTACCTGCGCCTGGCCAAGGACGGCGTGGAAGCCGGCGATTTCGTGATGGTGGCCGGCTACCCCGGCACGACCAACCGCTACGCGCTGTTCGACGAATTCCAGGCCGTGTCCACCTGGCAGTACCCGGTGGTGGGCCAGCACCTGAAGAACCTGGTGGCGCTGGTGGAAGCGGCCGGCAAGGGCAATGCCGACCTGGCGGTGAAGTACGCCAACACCATCCGCGGCTGGCAGAACGCCATGAAGAACTGGGATGGCCAGCTCGAGGGCTTCGCCCGCATCGACGCCTCGGCCACCAAGCGCGCCGAGGAAGAGGCCGTGCTGGCCTGGTTGCGCGCCCAGGGCAAGCAGGGCGAAGCCGGCCTGGCCGCGCACGCCCGCCTGGTGCAGTTGGCCGCCGAGGCCCGCGCCACCCGTGAGCGCGACCTGGTCGTCGGCCAGATCGCCAACACCGGCCTGCTGGGCAACCTGCGCATGCTGCACCGCCTGGCCATCGAATCGGCCAAGCCCGACGCCGAGCGCGCCCCGGGTTACCAGCAGCGCGACCTGCCGGGCATCCAGGGCGCCATCCAGCAGCTCGACCGCCGCTATGTCCCGGAGATGGAAAAGCAGCTGCTGGCCTACTGGCTGCGCGAGTACCTGAAGCTGCCCGCCAACCAGCGCGTGGCCGCCATCGACGCCTGGCTGGGCGGCAACGACGAGGCCGCCATCACCCGCGCCCTCGACGCCACCTACGCCGGCACCACGCTGGCCGGCACCGACGCCCGCATGGCCCTGATGCAGGCCGACCTGGCCGCCGTCGAGGCCCACGCCGACCCGCTGCTGAAGCTGGCCGTGTCGCTGGCCCCGGTGCTCAAGGAGATCGAGGACGCGGGCAAGGCGCGCACCGGCGACCAGAGCCTGCACCGCCCGGTCTACCTGGCCGCCGTGCAGTCCTACAAGCGCAGCCAGGGCCAGGGCGTGTACCCGGACGCCAACCTCAGCCTGCGCATCACCTACGGCAACGTGATGGGCTATTCGCCGAAGGACGGCGTGGCCTACACCCCGTTCACCTCGCTTGACGGCCTTGCCGCCAAGGCCACCGGCGTGGAGCCGTTCGACGCGCCGAAGAA
This sequence comes from Arenimonas sp., assembly GCA_003497545.1. GTDB lineage: Bacteria > Pseudomonadota > Gammaproteobacteria > Xanthomonadales > Xanthomonadaceae > Arenimonas. Next base: position 4,811 of record DNNT01000187.1, read on the forward strand.
CCAGCTCGACGCCATCGCCGCGATGTCGGCGCAGCAGAAGGCCGCCGTGCCGGTGAACTTCCTGTCCGACCTCGACATCACCGGCGGCAATTCCGGTTCGCCCGTGCTCAACGGCAAGGGCGAGCTGGTGGGCCTGGCCTTCGACGGCAACTGGGAGTCGGTGAGCTCGAACTGGGTGTTCGACCCCACCATGACCCGCATGATCTCGGTGGACCACCGCTACATGGTCTGGATCATGGACAAGGTGTTCCCGGCGCCGAACCTGCTCGAGGAAATGGGCGTCGCCCGCTGACGGCGGGGCAGGCGTTCCACGCGACGGCCGGGACCTCCCGGCCGTCGTTGTTTCCGGGGTACATTGATGGGGGATCCTCACCGGAGAACCCATGAAAGTCCGATTCCACGGCGCCGCCGGCGAAGTGACCGGCTCTTGCCACGAAGTCGAGGCCGCCGGCCACCGGCTGCTGCTCGACTGCGGCATGATCCAGGGCAGCATCGAGGACGAGCACCGCAACTTCGAACCTTTCCCCTTCGACATCGAAGGCCTGTCGGCGGTGGTGCTCAGCCACGCCCACATCGACCATTGCGGCCGGCTGCCGGTGCTGGTGGCGCGCGGCTACAAGGGCCCGATCTGGACCCACGTGGCCACCGCCGACCTGCTCAGGATCATGCTCGAGGACGCCGCCTCGCTGGCCGAGATGGACGCCGAGCGCGACAACAAGTACCGCCGCGAGGGCCACGCCCACCACAAGCCGCTGTTCACCCGCGCCGACGTGGGCAAGGTGCTGAAGCTGGTGCGGCCCGTCGGCTACGGCAAGCCCACGGAAATCCTGCCCGGCGTCACCGTGACGCTGCGCGACGCCGGCCACATCCTCGGTTCGGCCAGCGTGGAGCTGCGCGCGAAGGAAGGCGAACGCGAGCGCGTGCTGGTGTTCTCCGGCGACCTCGGCCCCAAGGGCACGCCCATCCTGCGCGACGCCCAGCCGGTGCCGCACGCCGACCTGCTGCTGCTCGAATCCACCTACGGCGGCCGCGCCCACCGCGACCGCGAGGCCACGTTGGTGGAAATCGCCGAAGTGCTCGACAGCGCCTGGTCCGCTGGCGGCAACGTATTGATCCCGGCCTTCGCCGTGGGTCGCAGCCAGGAGCTGCTGTACTGGTTCGCGCGGCACTGGGACGACTGGCAGATGTCGCGCTGGAAGATCTTCCTCGACAGCCCCATGGCCACCAAGGTGGTGGAGGTTTACGACGGGCACGAATCGCTGTTCGACGAGGACGCGCAGGAAGTGTGGCGCGGCCGGCCGCATCCGTTCCGCCTGCCGAACCTGAACTTCACCGCCGAAACCGAAGAGTCGATGGCCATCAACCGGCACAAGGGCGGCGCGATCATCATCGCCGGCTCGGGCATGTGCAACGGCGGCCGCATCCGCCACCACCTGCGCCAGAACCTGGGTCGTCGCGAGGCACACGTGATGTTCGTGGGCTACCAGGCGCAGGGCACGCTGGGCCGCCGGCTGGTGGATGGCGCGCGCGAAGTGAAGATGTTCGGCGAGGTCATCCACGTGAGGGCGCAGCTGCACACCGTGGGCGGCCTGTCGGCGCACGCCGACCAGCCCGGCCTGGTGGACTGGTACAAACAGATCCCCAACCGCCCGCCGGTGGTGGTGGTGCACGGCGAGGACGACGCCCGCGAGGCCCTGGCCAAGGTGATGCGCGCCGACCTGCAGGCCGAGGTGATGCTGTCGCGGCCGGGCATGGAAGTGGAGGTCTGAGCCCATGCAGGAGGCCGAGCGCCCGTTCGCGGTGCCCTGCGCCACGCTCGATGCGGGGGCGCCGCTGCGCTGGCTGCGGGCCGGCTGGCGCGATTTCCGGCGGGCGCCGGGGCTGAGCCTGCTGTTCGGCGGCGTGGTGCTGCTGGTGAGCGTGGCGGTGTCGGCGCTGGCCTGGTCGCTGGGGCGGTTCGCGCTGCTGGCGGCGCTGCTGTCGGGCTTCGTGTTCGTGGCGCCGCTGATCGCCGTGGGACTCTATTGCGTCAGCCGCGAACTGGAGGCGGGCCGCCGACCCGAGCTGCGCGATTCCTTCGTGCTGGCGCGGCGCGTGGCGGGGCAGGCCGGCGTGTTCGCGCTGGCGCAGCTGGTGGTGCTGATGCTGTGGTCGCGCGCCGGCATGATGGTGAACGCGCTGGTGCCGGTGGAAAACAACGACCTGCTCACCTGGGTCGAATTCCTGCTGATCGGCTCGGCCGCGGGCTCGGTGTTCGCGGCCTTCACGTTCGCCACGGCGGCGTTTTCGCTGCCCATGATCGCCGACCGCGACGTGGACATGGTGACCGCCGGCGTGTCCAGCGTGAACGCCGTGCTGCGCAACAAGGGCGTGATGCTGCTGTGGGCCGCGCTGATCGCGCTGCTGACGGCGGTGGGGTTCCTGACCGCCTACCTCGGCCTGGTGGTGGTGATGCCCTGGCTGGCGTATTCGGCTTGGCACGCCTATCGCGAAACGCTGGACGCCACGGCCTGGCCGCGGCTGGACTGAGGCCGGGCGTCAGTCGTCGCGGCGCGTGAACTGGGCTTCGGCCCAGGCGACGGCAGGCAGCAGGAACGCCCGGCCTTCGGCGCGGTTCCAGACCGCCCAGGCATCGTCGTCGTCGCCGCCCGTGGTCCAGTCGCCCGGGCCGAGTGCCTGCAGGCGTGCATGGGCACAGTCGGCGAACAAGCGGAGCGTGAGCAAGGCGGTGCCCATGCGCGGCTCAGGTCCCGGCGGTGTCGATGCGCTGCGGCGCCATGGCGGCCACCGAGCGCGTGACCAGTTCCTCCAGCACGGCCAGGTCCACGTCGGCCAGGCGCTTGAGGTAGAGGCAACTCTTGCCGGTCTTGTGCTTGCCGAGCTTCGCCATCAGCGCGTCATGGGCGTCGAAGCCCGGCATGATGTACAGCGTGAGGTCGTTCTTGCGCGGCGAGAAGCCGGTGACCATCCACTCGCCCTCGCGCCCGCTGTCGTAACGGTAGCGGTAGCGGCCGAAGCCGACGATGGACGGGCCCCACATCACGGCGGGCGCGCCGGTGGCGGCCTCCATCAGGGCGCGCACGCGGCGGCAGTCGTCGCGGCGCTGCGGGTCGGCGATGGCGTCCATGAAGGCATCCACGCTGGCCGCGGTGGCCTGGGTCTTGTTCTCGGCTTTGCTCATGGCGGGCCTCCGGGAGGCAGCTTACACGCCATGTGCAGCACGCCGTCCAGCTCGGCCACGACCGCGAAGCCCAGGCGTTCGTAAAGCCGCCTCGCGGGGTTTTCGGGGAACACGCGCAGGCGCAGTTCGGGCTTGCCCAGCTCGGTGGCGCGCAGGAACGCCTGCCGCACCGCCCAGGCGCCCAGCCCGTGGCCCTGGTGCGCGGGCAGCAGCTGCAGGTCGCGGATCTCGAGCGCATCGGGCAACTCATGCAGGCGCAGCACGCCCACCGCAACGCCCCGTGATTCGATCACGCGGTTGTCGAAGCTCGCCCAGCTGGCCTCGAAGCGCGCCGGGTCCCAAACGATGTTCCGCGACGCGCGGTACGCCGCCATGTTGTCGTGGCTGAGCCGCTCGGCGAAAGCGCGGTCGGCCGGCGTGGCGGTGCGGAGGGAAGCGTAGTGCGGGCTATCCACGGAAATAGTCGTTGAGTAGCATCAAAATCATTGCGATGGTCAGCAGGACAGTGCCTGTTCGAACCGCCGCAAATTCACTGGGAGTCGGCTGCGCCGTCCTTTCCGTGATGTTTTCATCGCGCATCGCATTCCGGCGCGAGCGGGAGAAGATTCCGAAGAGCAGGAAACCCATGCCAACGACCCAGCTGGCCGGTGCCATGACCTGAAGCATGGTGATGTCGCTCATCGGGCTTCTCCGTTTTGTGGCAGTACGCCGAGTGTGATTATGGGGGCCGGGCATCAGGCGATGCGATGCCAGGTGTGGCGGCAATCGCTGCACTCGACGAGGCTGTCACGGGTGGGGAAGCTGGCGCCGCCCAGC
>DNNT01000300.1:0-6860 GCA_003497545.1 Arenimonas sp.
GGAAATCTTCAGGTAGGCGTAGTGCTTGGGCGTGAGCTTGAGGCCGTAGTCCGGCACCAGGTCCACGAACGGGTCGTGTTTCGGCGGCAGGGCCTGGTGCACGGCGCTCATCACGCTGGCGTAGTCCTGCGGGCCGCTGATCGACAGCACGCCCGGGTGGGCCTCGCGGATCTGCTCGGGGCGCTTGCCCAGGCAGCCGGTGACGATGACCTTGCCGTTCTCGGCCAGGGCCTCGCCGATGGCGTCCAGGCTCTCGGCCACGGCCGAATCGATGAAGCCGCAGGTGTTGACCACCACCACGTCGGCGGCGTCGTAGGTGGGGACGATCTCGTAGCCCTCGACCCGTAGCTGGGTCAGAATGCGTTCGGAGTCTACGAGGGCCTTCGGGCAGCCGAGGCTGACGAAGCCCACCTTGGGGTGGCTGGCGGACATGGGGATGCGGGGTTCGGGCGGGGGGCGGAGTATACCCCTCGCGGGCGCCCCGGCCGGTGTAGGCTAGCCCATCGGACCAACGCGGCAGGGGAGCCAGCCATGGGCCAGACGATTTCCATCAGTCCCCGCCACGGGCGGATTTCCGGCTGGCAGGCCAAGCCGCACGACAAGCCACGCGGCGCCCTGATCGTGGTGCAGGAGATCTTCGGGGTGAACCCGCACATCCGGCAGGTCGCCGACCGCTTCGCCAACTACGGCTACATCGTGGTCGCGCCGGCCCTGTTCGACCTGGTCAGGCCGGGCACCGAGCTCGGCTACGACGAAGAAGGGGTCAAGACCGGCCGGGAGCTGGCCGAGGAGCTGGGCTTCAACGGCGCCCTCGACGGCGTGCGCGGCGCCTACGACCTGCTCGAGGCCGAACACCGGGTCGGCGTGGTGGGTTATTGCTGGGGCGGCAGCGTGGCCTTCCTCACCAACACCCGGTTGGGCCTGCCGGCGGTGAGCTATTACGGCGGCCGCACCGTGCCCTTCCTGCACGAACGTCCCAAGGCCCCGCTGATGCTGCACTTCGGCGAGAAGGACCCGCTGATCCCGCCCGAAGACGTCCAGAAGCACCGCGACGCCCTCGGTGACGCCGAGATCCATGTCTGGCCCGGCGCCGGCCACGGCTTCAACTGCGACCAGCGCGCCGACTACAACGAAGAAGTCTCCAAGCAGGCCCTGGAGCGCACCCTGTCCTTCTTCCAGAAGACCCTGCGCTGACCGTGGCCGGCTTCGAGCTCGACCCGCGCCTGGCGGGCGACACCCTGCTGGTGGCCGACGGCCCGCTGAGCCAGCTGCGGCTGATGGACGACGCCCGTTTCCCCTGGCTGGTGCTGGTGCCGCGCGTGCCCGGCGCGGTGGAGTGGCTGGACCTCTCCGGCGACCAGCAGCGTCTTCTGCTGGCCGAACTCAACCTAGCCGGCCGGCTGCTGCGCGGCCTGGGGCCCGTGCACAAGCTCAACATCGGCGCGCTGGGCAACGTGGTGCGCCAGCTGCACGTACACGTGGTGGCGCGCCAGGAAGGCGATGCGGCCTGGCCGGGCCCGGTCTGGGGCGCCGGCGCGCGCCAACCCTACGTGGCGGAACGGCGCACGGCGCTGTTATCGTCGCTGCGCCAAGGCCTGGGCGAATTCCCGGGCGACTGACCCGGAGCAGACCATGAAATCCAACCTCGTCCCCGCCCTGATCCTGATCGTGCTGGGCGCGCTGCTGCTGGCCAACAACCTGGTGCCCGAGTTCCGCATCTGGGCGGTGCTGGTCGACTGGTGGCCGCTGGCCCTGATCGTGCTGGGCGTGAGCATGCTGTTCAAGCGCGGCTGAGCCGCGCCCGGTTCAGGTGCGCGGCAGGGTGACGCCGGTCTGGCCCTGGTACTTGCCGCCGCGGTCCTTGTAGCTGGTTTCGCAGACTTCGTCGGACTGGAAGAACAGCATCTGGGCCACGCCCTCGCCGGCGTAGATCTTGGCCGGCAGCGGCGTGGTGTTGCTGAACTCCAGGGTCACGTGGCCTTCCCACTCGGGCTCGAGCGGCGTGACGTTGACGATGATGCCGCAGCGGGCATAGGTGCTCTTGCCCAGGCACACCACCAGGGTGTCGCGCGGGATGCGGAAGAACTCCACCGTGCGCGCCAGCGCGAAGCTGTTGGGCGGGATGATGCAGACGTCCGACTCGACGTCGACGAAGCTCGACGGATCGAAGGCCTTGGGATCGACGATCGTCGAGTTGATGTTGGTGAAGATCTTGAACTCGCGCGCGCAGCGCACGTCGTAGCCATAGCTCGAGGTGCCGTAGCTGACGATGCGGTGGCCGTCGGCGGCGTGCTTGACCTGCCCCGGCTCGAAGGGCTCGATCATGCCCTGCTGCTCGGCCATGCGGCGGATCCACTTGTCGGACTTGATGCTCATGCGGTCGGGGCTCGGGGGCGAAAGGCCGGATTCTACCGGCTCAGGTGTTGCTGATGACGATGTTCGGGAAGCCGATGGCCTTGTTCCGGGCCTGCAGCGACAGCCGGGCCGCGGTGCGGCGGGCGATGTCGCGGTAGGCCAGGGCCAGGGGCGAGGCCGGGTCGGCGGCCACGGTCGGCACGCCCGAATCGGCCTGCTCGCGGATGCGGATGTCCAGCGGCAGCGAGCCCAGCAGGGGCACGCCGTACTGGTCCGCCATGCGCTCGCCGCCGCCGGCGCCGAACACATGCTCGGCGTGGCCGCAGTTCGAGCACACGTGCACGGCCATGTTCTCGACGATGCCCAGCACCGGGACCTCCACCTTGGCGAACATCTGCAGGGCCTTGCGGGCGTCGAGCGTGGCGATGTCCTGGGGCGTGGTGACGATCACCGCGCCCGAGACCGGCACGCGCTGGCACAGGGTGAGCTGGATGTCGCCGGTGCCCGGCGGCAGGTCGATGACCAGGTAGTCCAGGCCCTGCCAGCGGGTGTCGTTGAGCAGCTGCTGCAGGGCCTGGGTGACCATGGGGCCACGCCAGATCATGGGCGTGTCCTCGCCGATCAGCAGCCCGATGGACATGGCCTGCAGGCCGTGGTTGCGCTTGGGTTCGATGGACTTGCCGTCCGGGCTGTCCGGCCGACCTTCCAGACCCAGCATCTTGGGAATGGACGGGCCGTAGATGTCGGCGTCGAGCACGCCCACCGTGGCGCCCTCGGCCTGCAGGGCCAAGGCCAGGTTCACGGCGGTGGTGGACTTGCCCACGCCGCCCTTGCCCGAGGCGACGGCGATGATGTTGCGGACTTCCGGCATCGGGGTCAGGTCCTTCTGGACCTTGTGGGCATGCACGCGGGAGCTGACCGACACCGTGGCCTGCTCCACCCCGGGCAGGGCCTCCAGGCAGGCCCGGGCCTCGGCCGCCAGCGCCTCGTGCCAGCCGCGCGCCGGGTAGGCCAGCTGCAGCTCCACGGCCACCCGGCCGCCGTCGATGCCGATGCCCCGCACGCTGCCCTGCTCCACCAGGCCCAGGCCGGTGTGCGGATCGCGCAGGGCGGCCAGTGCGGCCGAGACGGTGGATTGGCTGGGGGACATCGGCAAACTCCTTGAAACTGAGGGATTTACGTGCCGCCCCGGGAGGCGGATTCAGGTTCGCGAATTGACGAACGCTGCACATGTTTTCCGCAGCAGCATTGTGTTACGTTCCGGTTAAGGCAGGAGGGGTTTCGACCTGCCGGATCGCAAAACAGCCAGTTACAGACAACAACAGCGACCATTCTAGGGGGTCCAATGAAGACTGCTCCAATCGCCGGGTATCGCCGTTCAGTGCTTGCCCGCTCGCTCGCCCTCGCCCTGACGCTCCCGTTCGCCTTCTCCGCCGCCGCGCAGGAAGCCACGGACGAGGACGAGGAATCCACCGATGAGACGACCCAGCTCGACGCCGTCGAGGTCGTGGGCTCCCGCATCAAGCGCGCCGAGATCGAAGGTCCGTCGCCGGTCACGGTGATCACCTCGGCCCAGATCGAGGCCGAAGGCTTCAACACGGTCTACGACGCGCTCAACACGCTGACCCAGACCACCGGCTCGATCCAGAACGAGCTGACCCAGAACGGCTTCACCCCGAACGCCCAGGTGCTGAACCTGCGCGGCCTCGGCCCGGGCCGCGTGCTGACCCTGATCAACGGCCGCCGCGCCGCCGATTACCCGCTGCCCTACAACGGCCAGTCGAACTTCGTGAACCTGTCCTCGGTCCCGACCGCGGCGGTCGAGCGCATCGAGCTGCTGGCCGGTGGCGCCTCCGCCATCTACGGTTCCGACGCGGTCGCGGGCGTGATCAACATCGTCCTCAAGACCAACTTCGAGGGCCAGTACCTTTCCTACCTCACCGGCAAGCCCAGCCGCGGCGGCGCCCCGACCAACGACCTGCAGTGGGTCGGCGGCTCCACCGGCGACCGCTGGAGCCTGACCTACGCGGTGGAGTACTTCGACCGCGGCGCGATGTACGCGTCCGAGCGTGACTTCATGGACTCCTACCGCGACGACCCGAGCGTCGACCCGTCCGCCGCCACCGCCGTGCAGGGCATCCGCCTGCGCGACCGCCTGATCGGCACCGGCGCCAGCAGCCAGGTCTGGCAGGATGGCGAAGACCTCGCCTCCACCTGCGCCCGCTGGGGCGGCGACTTCGAGATCGATGCGCGTCCCACCGGCTCCTGGTGCGGCTACTACGGCTACCCGGCGACCCAGGCCATCCGCAACTCCGACGAGAACATCTCGGCGTACGTCTACGGCACCCTGGACATCAACGACAACCTGCAGGGCTTCGCCAGCCTGAACGTGTGGGATTCGCAGGCCTCGGCCGCGTCCGCCACCCAGTTCTGGTCGGTGCCGCTGTACTACGACGTGAACTTCGGCTCGATCATGGACGGCCAGCGCATCTTCACGCCGAACGAAGTCGGCGGTACCGATGCGCAGCAGACCGTGTTCAACGAACAGTCCATCGACTTCTCCGCCGGCCTGCGCGGCTCGATGATGGACAACCGCTTCGACTGGGATTTCACCGTCAGCCACTCGCAGTACGAAACCAACAACGACCGCCCGCGCTTCCTGGCCCAGGAACTGACCAACTTCTTCCTCGGCCCGCGCCTCGGCACCNNCCCCGGCCGAGTTCGCGGCGATGTCCACCATCGTCAAGACCCGCGCCGACTCCAGCGCCTCGACCGCGCAGTTCGTGCTCTCCGGCGACCTGTTCGAGCTCCCGGCCGGCCCGCTCTCCTTCGCCGCCGTGCTTGAAGCCGGCACCCAGGAGTACGAGCTCAATGCCGACCCGCGCATCCTCCCGGGCCAGAACATCATCTACAACCTGACCGGCACCGGCGGCGGCGGCGACCGCAACCGCTACGCCATCGGCTCCGAGTTCGCGATCCCGGTCACCGACACCTTCAAGGCCACGCTGGCGGCGCGCTACGACCTGTACGACGACATCACCCAGGTCGACAACGCGTTCACCTGGAACGCCGGCCTCGAGTGGCGTCCGTTCGACAACCTGCTGTTCCGCGGCGCCTACAGCACCTCGTTCCGCGCCCCGGACATGCACTTCATCTTCGCCGACGAGTCCGGCTTCTTCGCCACCGTGTTCGACGAGTACGCCTGCCGCAACGCCGGCAACACCGTCACCCAGTGCGGCAACAACGCCACCTGGAACTACTCGGCGTTCGGCGTCCGCCAGGGCAACCCGGACCTCGAGGAGGAAGAGGGCAACTCGTTCACCGTCGGCATGGTGTGGGACATCGTCGACAACCTGTCGTTCACGGTCGACTACTACAAGGTCGAACTCGAGGGCGTGGTCGGCGACATCAGCTCGGCCTACATCCTGCAGAACGAAGCCGACTGCCGCCTGGGCACCGACCGCCAGGGCAACGCGGTGGACGGCAGCTCCGCGTTCTGCCAGTTCATCCTCGACAGCGTGATCCGCACCGTGGGTGGCCCGAACGACGGCCGCATCGAGCAGGTCAACCGTGGCCCGATCAACCGCTCGTACATCTCGAACGAGGGCATCGACGCCAGCCTGCGCTACGACATGGACACCGACCGCTACGGCAACTTCAGCTACCAGCTGTCGTGGTCGCACGTCCTTGACCAGAAGTTCGCCGAGTTCCAGGGCGAGCCGCGCGACAGCTACCGCGACGACCTGACCAACTTCGACTTCCGCTCCCGCATGCGCGGCAGCGTGTCGTGGGAGTACAAGGACCTGAACGTCACCGTGTTCGGCATCCGCTACGGTTCGCTGCCGAACTGGGCCGAGACCGGTCGCATCGCGCCCTACCACGTCTACAACCTCAACGTTGGCTACGAGTTCACCGAGAACTTCAGCGCCAACCTGATCGTCAACAACGTGCTGGACAAGATCGCCCCGAAGGACGACACCTTCTTCAGCTACCCGTTCTTCTGGCGCGCCTACAGCCCGATCGGCCGCGAGGTCTTCGTGCAGGCGAACTTCCGCTGGTAAGACAGCTGCATCGGTCCACGTGACCCGGGGCCCGGCGAAAGCCGGGCCCTTTTTCTTGGTTCTTCTCCCAAGTCCGGGAAGGCCTGGCCGGTTTTTTCGCTGTCCATCGAACTGGCGCCGGCCCCACCGCGAAGGCGAGGGTCGATTCCCGCTCAGTGGAGCCTTTCATTTCGCGGGAATCGACCCTCGCCTTCACGGCGCGGCCGGACCGGGGCACCCGGTTGGCTGGACGAAAGGCCCGTCACTGCCTGCTCCGATGCTTGCGCGTGGCGTTCAAGGCCCTTGCTAGGCATTTTTCTTGCTGAACAGGCTGGGCTAAATCGGTTCGGGCACGAACGACGGCGCGACCTGTCGTTCGCGTCCCTTCGGACGCGGGGTGTGGCGGCTTCGCCAGCATGGAAGGTGGTCAGTACGAACCGGTTCGCCGCCCGGCGGCGGGGGTGG
>DNNT01000300.1:6874-7048 GCA_003497545.1 Arenimonas sp.
CTTGCGGCCGCGGCGGCCGCCGCGGCGGCGCGATCTGGGATAATGGCGCCCCCGCCGAGGATGCCCCGCCCCGATGATGCCCCGTCCCGCCCTGGTCACCACCGCCCTTCCCTACGCCAACGGCCCCCTGCACCTGGGCCACCTGGTGGGCTACATCCAGGCCGACATCTGGGT
>DNNT01000244.1 GCA_003497545.1 Arenimonas sp.
CGTGGTGGCGCACTTCCACTACGTGCTGGTGACCGGCGCCGTGTTCGGCATCATGGCCGGCGTGTACTACTGGCTGCCGAAGTGGACCGGCCACATGTACAACGAGTCGCTGGGCAAGTGGCACTTCTGGCTGTCCACCATCTTCGTGAACCTGCTGTTCTTCCCGCAGCACTTCCTGGGCCTGGCGGGCATGCAGCGCCGCGTGCCGGACTACAACGTCGCCTTCGCCGACTTCAACATGTGGTCCACCATCGGCGGCTTCGGTTTCGGCCTGAGCCAGCTGCTGTTCGCCTACATCGTCTGGAAGACCGCCCGCGGCGGCGCCAAGGCCGAGGCCCGTTCCTGGGAGGGCGCCAAGGGCCTGGAGTGGACCGTGCCCTCGCCGGCGCCGCACCACACCTTCACCCTGCCGCCGCTCATCAAGGACGGCGACCTGGCCCACGGCGACGTGACCCACTAAGCAGACCAAGCGGCGCCCCCCGCGGGCGCCGCACCCCGCCATGACCCAGCCCGACACCAGCAAGACCGAAGCCTCCCGCCGCCGTGGCATCCGCCTCACGGCCTGGGCCGTTGGCCTGGTGGCCGTGGGCGTGTACGTGGCCTTCATGCTGGCGGCGATGATCCCGCGATGAAGCCCTCGTCCCTCAAGACCTTCCGCACGATCGCGCTGGTTTCGGCGGCGTCCTTCGTGTTCGCCTTCTCGCTGGTGCCGCTGTACCGCATCGCCTGCGAGAAGGTGTTCGGCATCAAGCTGGAGCAGGGTCCGGCGGGCGAAGCGCAGGTGGCCGGCCTGGCGGTGGACGAATCGCGCACCGTCACGGTGGAGTTCGACGGCACCGTGAACTCGAAGCTGCCCTGGGAATTCAAGCCCACCCGGCTGAGCATGCAGGTGCACCCGGGCAAGCTCTACGAAATGAACTACGTGGCCCGCAACGTTTCCGACCATGCCATCGTCGGCAACGCGGCGCCGTCGGTGGCGCCGTCCACGGCCTCCACCTTCTTCAACAAGACCGAGTGCTTCTGCTTCACCGAGCAGCTGCTCGCGGCGGGCGAGGAGCGCCTGATGCCGGTGCGCTTCATCGTGGACCCGGCGCTGCCGGACAACGTCACGACGCTCACGCTGTCCTACACTTTCTTCAGCAACGACGCGGCCACGGCCCGGATCGGCGAGGGCGTGCACGCGCCCGCCGCCGCCCGCACGGCGCCGTGACCCAAGGCCTACCAGGAGTACCGGGGAACACCATGGCACAGACCCACGACGACCCGAACATCTACTACGTCCCGCACCACAGCCCGTGGCCGTTCATCGGTTCCATCACCCTGTTCACCACCATGGTGGGCGTGGCGAACTGGTTCAACGGCCATGCCTGGGGCCAGCCGGTGTTCTACATCGGCCTGCTCGCCACGCTGTCGGTGCTATTCGGCTGGTTCGGCAACGTCATCGCCGAGTCGCTGGCCGGCAAGTACAACGAGCGGGTGGACGCCTCGTTCCGCATGGGAATGATGTGGTTCATCTTCTCGGAAGTGATGTTCTTCGCCGCCTTCTTCGGCGCCCTGTTCTATGCCCGCCAGTTCGCGCTGCCGTGGCTGTCGGGCGAGGGCGACGGCGCCCTGACCAACCAGTTCCTGTGGCAGGGCTTCAGCGCCGGCTGGCCGACCAACGGCCCGAGCGAAATCGGTGGCGCCTTCCAGACCATCCCGGCCTGGGGCCTGCCGCTGATCAACACGCTGATCCTGCTCACCTCGGGCGTGACCATCACCATCGCCCACCATGCGCTCAAGGCCAACCAGCGCCGCGGCCTGCTGGTGTGGCTGGGCGCCACGGTGCTGCTGGGCATCATCTTCCTGGTGCTGCAGGCGGAGGAGTACATCCACGCCTACCACGAGCTCAACCTCACGCTGGGCTCGGGCATCTACGGTTCGACCTTCTTCATGCTCACCGGCTTCCACGGCATGCACGTGATGCTGGGCACGATCATGCTGGCCATCATCTGGCTGCGCTGCATGAAGGGCCACTTCAGCAAGGACCACCACTTCGCGTTCGAGGCGGTGGCCTGGTACTGGCACTTCGTGGACGTGGTCTGGCTGGGCCTGTTCCTGTTCGTGTACGTGCTCTAAGCCGGCACGACACCACGACGCGGGGCCGGCCATCGCGCCGGCCCTTCGTTTTCTGGGGGCTCAGCGGCCCACGCCGTGCGGCTGGATGAAGCCGGTGGCGATGCCGATCACCACCAGGATGATCAGGCCCACCGAGAGGCCGATGCGCCAGCTCAGCGACTTCACCGTGCGGTTGGTGCGGCCCTTGTCCACCATCATGTAGTACAGCCCGGCGCCCAGGTTCCAGACGATCAGGCAGAGGAATGCGACGATGACCAGGGTTTTCAGCTCGCTGCTCATGGCTAGGGCCGTTGGGAAAGGAGGGGTCGCATTATCCGCCCCGCGGGGCCGCGCGTGGTGAAACGCCGCGTCCTGCTCGCCGCGTTCGGCCTGTGCCTGGTGCTGGGGTTCTCGGCGCTGGGCCGCTGGCAGCTGGGCCGCGGCGTGGAAAAGGAAGCCATGCTGGCCGAAGCCGCCGCCGCGCTCGCCGCGCCGGCGCGTCCGCTGGGTCCCGCCAGCGCGCAGGCGGGCGAGGAAGCGCTGAAGGTGTCCGGCGCCGGCCGCTTCCTTGACACCCCGCCGCTGTGGCTGGACAACCAGCGCCGCGGCCAGCGCGTGGGCGTGCGCCTGTATTGTGCCTTCGCGCCCGAGGGCGGCACGCCGCTGCTGGTCGACCTGGGGTGGCTGCCGCTGGCCGGCGACCGCGCGCTGCCCATGGAAGGCTGCCCGCAGGGCGCCGCCACGCTGGCCGGCCTGCTGGTGCCGCCGCCGGCCGTGGGCCTGCGCCTGGGCCCCGGCCTGGAAGCCCGCGACGACGGCGCGCGCTGGCTGGCCATGCGGCTCGAACCCGCCGCCGTGGCCGCCGCCTGGCAGCTGCCGGCGCTGGCCCCGCGCGTGCTGCGCCTGGACCCGGCGCTGCCGCTGGGCCATGAACGCGACCTTGAGCTGCTGGCGAATACCCTGTCGCCCGACAAACACCGCGGCTACGCGCTGCAATGGTTCGGCCTGGCCGCCGCGGCCGCCGCCATCACCCTTCTCCTCTGGTTCCGGAAACGCCCATGACCGCCCCTTCGCAAACCCGTTCGCGCCTGCAGCTGCTGCTGGTCGCGGCGCTGTTCCTCGGCAGCTTCGGCGTCGCCGCCACGCTGTTCTTCAGCGGCTGGAAGCCCGGGCAGACGCGCAACATCGGCGAGATGCTCGAGCCTTATCCCGACCTGCGCGACATCGCACTGGTGCAGGCCGATGGCACCGCCTGGGACTGGAATCCCGCCGCGCGCAACTGGCACGTCGTGTTCACCGCGCCGGACAACTGCGGCGAGCCCTGCCTGCGCATGCTCGACGCGCTGCACCGCGTCTGGCTGTCGGAAGGACGCCATGCCGACCGCCTGAAGGTGCTGTGGTTCGGTGAAGTGCCTGCCGGCGGCCCCGAATTCGGCGGCCTGGTGCCCATGCAACCCAACGCCGCCCTGGCCGCGCGCCTGCCCGACGCGGCGCGCCCCGACGCCCTGCCGGCCTACCTGGCCGATCCCAACGGTTACCTCGTCCTGCGCTACGCTCCGGGCTTCGACCCGTCCGGCCTGCGCAAGGACCTCGGACGTGTGCTGAAGTAAGGCTGCCCATGAACGCTCCCTCCCGTCATTTCCACCGCCTGGCCTGGGCCGCGCTGTTGCTCGCGCTGGGCGTGATCGTGTTCGGCGGTTTCGTCCGCCTCTCCAACGCCGGCCTGAGCTGCCCGGACTGGCCCACCTGCTACGGCAAGGCCACCTGGCCCACCCAGGACCACGAAATCGCCGCCGCCAACGAAGCCTTCGAGCGCGCGGTGGAAGTGCCCAAGGCCTGGCGCGAGCAGTTCCACCGCCACATCGCCGCGCTGCTGGGCGTGCTGGTGCTGACCCTGGCGCTGCTGGCCGCGCGCAAGCGCAAGGGTGGCGTGGCCGGCGTGCTGGCCGCGGCGGCGCTGGTGGCCGCGTCCATTCCCATCTACATGGGCGCGGGCGGCCTGGCGCCGAACCACGCACTGTCGGTGGCGCTGTGGCTGGCCGGCGAACTGATCCTGCTGGTGCAGGTGCTGCGCTGGTCGAACGTGGACGCCTCGCGCCTGAGCACCGCGCTGCTGATGGTGATCATCTTCCAGGCCGTGCTGGGCATGTGGACGGTGATCTGGCTGGTGAAGCCGGCGATCGTGATGGCGCACCTGCTCGGTGGCCTGCTCACCTTCTCGCTGCTCACCTGGCTGGCCTGGGGCACCACGCCTTCCTCTGCGCTGGTGTTCGCCGAGGCGCCCAAGCTGCGCCGGCTGCTGTGGATTGGCCTGGGCCTGCTGGTGGTACAGATCGCGCTCGGCGGCTGGACCAGCGCCAACTACGCCGCGCTCGCCTGTGGCACTGATTACCCGTCCTGCCTGGGCCAGTGGTGGCCGGAGCAGGATTACGGCGAGGCCTTCGTGCTGTGGCGCGGCATCGGCGTGGACTACGAAGGCGGCGTGCTCGACGGTCCCGCGCGCGTGGCCATCCAGATGACCCACCGCCTGTTCGCGCTGCTGGTCACCGGCCACCTGCTGTTCGTCGGCATCAGGATGCTGCGCACGCCGGGCCTGGTGTTCTGGGGCAGCGTACTGCTGGTGCTCTTGAGCGCGCAGGTCGCGCTGGGCATCAGCAACGTCGTCGCCGGCCTGCCGCTGTGGGTGGCTACCGCGCACAATGCCGGTGCCGCGCTGCTGCTGTTCACCGTGGTGGGCCTGCTGGCCCGCCTGCGGGCGCCGGAATGAAGCTGCCGCTGGCCGCCTACTGGGAGCTGACCAAGCCGCGCGTGGTGGCGCTGATCGTGTTCACCGCGATCATCGGCATGTTCCTGGCCATCGAGCCGGGCGAGGCCTGGCCCTGGGAGCGCATCGTGCTGGGCGCGGTGGGCATCTGGCTGGCGGCCTCGTCGGCGGCGGCCATCAACCACCTGCTCGACCAGCGCATCGACGTGCTGATGGCCCGCACCCAGCACCGCCCCCTGGCCACCGGTTCGCTGCGGCCGGTGCAGGTGNNTTCACGGCGCTGCTCACCTTCGCTTCGCTCATCGGCTATGCGGTCATCTATACCGGCTGGCTCAAGCGCGCCACGCCGCAGAACATCGTCATCGGCGGCCTGGCCGGCGCGGCGCCGCCGGCGCTGGGCTGGGCGGCGGTGGACGGTTTCGTGCCGCCCTGGGGCGTCGACCCGTACGCGCTGCTGCTGGTGCTGATCATCTTCGNNTGGACGCCGCCGCATTTCTGGGCGCTGGCCATCTTCCGCCGCGACGACTATGCCAAGGCCATGATCCCGATGCTGCCGGTGGTGTACGGCGTGACCTACACGCGTTGGCAGATCCTGTTCTACACCGTGCTGCTGCTGCTGGTGACGGTGCTGCCCTTCGCCACCGGCATGAGCGGCGTGTTCTACCTGGGCGGCGCGCTGGTGCTGGGCGCGGTATTCCTGTGGTACGCGGTGCGCCTGCTGGACCCGCCGGGCGAGCTGTACGCGATGAAGGTGTTCAACTATTCCATCGTGTACCTGATGGCCCTGTTCGCCTTCCTGCTGGCCGACCACTGGCTGCTGCCCCAGGCCGCCGCCGCCACGGCCACCCCCACCCTCGAATTCCTCCCCACCTCGTGACACCTCGTAAATGGGGTCAGAGAACATAT
>DNNT01000034.1 GCA_003497545.1 Arenimonas sp.
CGGCGTCTGGACTGCGGCAGCGTGCACAGAGGGGTATGGACGAAGTGGAGGGCAGGATGCCCGGAACGGCGGTGAGTCGATGGACACGGACGTCGTATCGATCGAACCGGCGGCCATACCCCTCTGTGCGCGATGACGCCTGCGAAGAACAACCGCCCACGAGCAAGTGACCTGCTTGCCGCAAGGCAAGCCAAAAACAGGTCACTCCAGGAAGATCAGGAACGCCGCCGCGACGATCAGCACGAAGCCGGCGATGTGGTTCCACTTCAGCGGTTCGCCCAGGTACCAGACCGAGAAGCCCGCGAACACCAGCAGGGTCAGGATTTCCTGGATGCCCTTGAGCTGCGGCGCGCTGTAGACGGCGTGGCCCAGCCGGTTCGCCGGCACCTGCAGGCAGTATTCGAAGAAGGCGATGCCCCAGCTGGCGAAGATCACGATCCAGATCGGGCTGGTCTTGAACTTCAGGTGCCCGTACCAGGCGAAGGTCATGAAGACGTTCGAGGCAAGGAGCAGCAGGACCGGGGTCAGGTAGGCGCCGAGGGTGGGCATGGTCTAGGGGCCGGAGGGGCGTGGGGAGGGGGCTGGGCGGCGGGGCCGGGGGCCGTATAGCCTAGCCTTGACGCGGTCTTGGCGGCGGCTTCACGCCCGTATCACCGGCCCCCGGGTCTACTCTTCACAAAGCTGAAGACCTGTTCTTCACATCCCAAGGAGAGACCCATGCGACGCGATGACCCGGCCGGCCTGATCCTCGTGGTCGAGGACAACCGAAACCTTTCCGAGATGGTGGGCGAGTACCTCGAGTCCAAGGGCTTCGGGGTCGACTATGCCGGCGACGGCATGGACGGCTACCGCCTGGCCGCCGACAACAGCTACGACGTGATCGTGCTGGACCTCATGCTGCCCCGCCTCGACGGCCTGGAAGTCTGCCGCAAGCTGCGCAACGAGGCCAAGAAGTCCACGCCCGTGCTCATGCTCACCGCCCGCGACACCCTCAACGACAAGGTCGTGGGCCTGGAAGCCGGTGCCGACGACTACCTGGTCAAGCCCTTCGCCATCCAGGAGCTCGAGGCCCGCGTGCGCGCCCTGATCCGCCGCGACCGCCGCCAGGTGAGCGCCGAAGTGCTCAAGGTGGCCGACCTGGTGCTCGACACCGCCAGCCTGCGCGTCACCCGCGCTGGCCAGGAGATCCAGCTCTCGCCCATCGGCCTGCGCCTGCTCACCATCCTGATGCGTGAATCGCCGCGCGTGGTCACCCGCCGCGACATCGAGCGCGAGATCTGGGGCGACGGCCTGCCTGATTCCGATACCCTGCGCAGCCACCTCTACAACCTGCGCAAGGCCATCGACCGGCCCTTCGAGCGCCCGCTGCTGCACACCGTGCAGACCGCCGGCTACCGTATCGCCGACCTCGACGCGCCGCCCGCCGGCTGACCCGGAAAGCCAGGATGCCCACCTCCCGCAACGGACTGCGCCGGAAGATCTGGGTCGCCTTCATCCTGCAGGCGGCGGCGATCAGCTTCGCCGCCGTGCTGGGCGTGTACGGCGCCTCGGCGGTGCTCAAGCACGTGCTGATCCAGCAGGCCCTGCAGCAGGAGGCCGCGCACTACTGGCAGCGGCTGCAGGCCAACCCGGGCGCGGACGTGCCCGATACCTACAACATGACCGGCTACCTGGTGCCCGCCGGCGGCGACGCCACCAAGGTGCCGGCCAACATCCGCGAGCTGCCGGTGGGTTTCCACAGCCTTTCGCGAGCCCAGGGCGGGTCGCTGGTGCTGGTCGAACAGGACGGCCGCGGCCACCGCCTGTACCTGCTGTTCAAGCAGGAGCAGGTGGACAGCCTGGCCTTCTGGTTCGGCATGGCACCGCTGGCGATCGTGCTGGTGGTGATCTACGTCATCGCCTGGTCCACCTACCGCGCCTCCAAGCGCGCGGTGTCGCCGGTGATCTGGCTGGCCTCGCAGGTGCAGCGCTGGGACCCGAAGCGGCCCGAGTCGGCCATCCTGCGCCCGGAAAACCTGCCCACCGACGTCGAGGGCGAGACCCTGGTGCTGGCCTCGTCGCTGCATGACTTCGCCAGCCGCATCGAAAGTTTCGTCGAGCGCGAGCGCGACTTCACCCGCGACGCCTCGCACGAACTGCGCACCCCGCTCACCGTGATCCGCGTGGCCGGCGACATGATGGCCGGCGACGACAGCCTTTCGCCAATGGCGCGCAAGGCCCTGGGCCGCATCCAGGGCGCCGGGCGCGACATGGAGGCGCTGATCGAGGCTTTCCTCATCCTCGCCCGCGAAGGCGACACCGGCCTGCCCGACGACGACTTCGACGTCTGCGACGTGGTGCGCGAGGAAGTGGACAAGGCCCGCCTGCTGCTGGCCGGCAAGCCCATCGAGATCAGCTGCGTGCAGGAGCAGGCCTTCCACCTGCATGCCCCGGCGCGGGTGCTGTCGGTGCTGCTGGGCAACCTGCTGCGAAACGCCTGTCACTACACTGACGCCGGCAGCATCGTGGTCACCGTGCGGCGCGGCTCGATTTCCGTCGCCGACACCGGCGTGGGCATGTCGCCGGAAGAGCTGGCGCGCGTGTTCGAGCCCTTCTTCCGCGGCGGCGACCGCAAAAAGGACGGGCAGGGCATCGGCCTGTCCATCGTGCAGCGCCTGAGCCAGCGTTATGGTTGGCCGGTGCGGCTCGAGAGCGAACTGGGGCGCGGCACCACCGCCACCGTCAGTTTCCCCAACCACAAACCCGCGGCGTAAGCGCCGGCGGCGCCGTCAACCGATTGCGCCCCGCTGCGTTTGCGCTGGATTGAGCCCAGAAAAACCGGAGTCCGAATGCCTGCCGCCCGCCCCCGTTCCTGGATCCGACTCGCCGCGATCTATGCCGGCGTGGCCGCCGTCGTGCTGGGCCTGTGGTGGTGGCTGGGCCGCGAGGCGCCGCAGGCCGGCTACCGGACCGCGGCCGTCGAGCGCGGCGACGTGCGCGTGGTCATCTCGGCCACCGGCACGTTGCGCGCCACCACCACGGTGGACGTGGGTTCGCAGGTGTCGGGCCAGGTGCTCGAGGTGCTGGTGGACTTCAACGACCGCGTCACCCGCGGCCAGCCCATCGCGCGGCTCGATCCGGCGCCGTTCCAGACCCGCCTGCAGCAGGCCGAGGCCGACCTGGCCAGCGCCCGCGCGTCGGTGAACGAGGCCCGCGCCACGCTGAAGAACGCCGAGGCCGACCACGCGCGCAAGTCCGACCTCGTGGCGCGCCAGTTGATCGCCCGCAGCGAGGCCGACCTGGCCCTGGCCGCGCGCGACCAGGCCCGCGCCCGCGTGGTTTCCGCCGAAGCCGCCGTGCTGCAGCGCCAGGCCGCGGTGGACAATGCGCGCCTGGACGTCGAATACACCGAGATCCGCTCGCCGGTGGACGGCGTGGTGCTGCTGCGCGACATCGAGCCCGGCCAGACCGTGGCGGCCAGCTTCCAGACCCCGGTGCTGTTCCAGATCGCCGAGGACCTGGCGCAGATGCAGATCGACCTGAGCGTGGACGAGGCCGACGTGGGCCAGATCCACGAAGGCCTGGGCGTCTCCTTCACCGTCGATGCCTTCCCCGACCGCCAGTTCACCGGCGAGGTGAAGCAGGTGCGCCTGGCCGCGACCGCCATTTCCAACGTCATCAGCTACCCGGTCGTGGTGCAGGTGCAGAACGCCGACCTGAGCCTGCTGCCGGGCATGACCGCCAGCGCCGAGATCGTGGTGAGCCGCCGCGACGGCGTGCTGCGGGTGCCGAACGCGGCGCTGCGCTATTCGCCGCAGGACGGCGAGGCCGCCGCCACGCCGGCGGNNGGCGCTGGCCGCGGAGCTTTCGCTCACGCCGGCCCAGCAGGCCGCCTTCGACCAGGCCCTGGCCGAGGTGCGCGAACGCGCTGCGGCGCGTGCCAGCGCCGCCCGCGCGCAGGGAGGTGCCGCCATGGGTGGCAATGGTGGCGCCACCACCGGCGCGCCTTCCGCCGAAGCGATGCGTGCGCGTTTGGCCGAAGCCCTGGCCCGCGGCTTCGCGGCCTTCCGCGACAGCCTCGACGCCAGCCAGCGCGAGCGCTGGGACGCCGGCCTGC
>DNNT01000272.1 GCA_003497545.1 Arenimonas sp.
AGCGGGTACAGCGTGCCCAGCAGGATCATCGCCGCGGCGGCGGTGAGCAGCAGGTTGTTGGCCAGCAGGAAGGTTTCGCGCGAGGCGGCGGCGAAGGGCTTGCCGGTTTCCATCTTCGGCGCGCGCAGGGCGTAGAGCAGCAGCGAGCCACCGATCACCGCCACCAGGAAGGCCAGGATGAACATGCCGCGCTCGGGGTCCGAGGCGAAGGCATGCACGCTGGTCAGCACGCCCGATCGCACCAGGAAGGTGCCCAGCAGCGACAGCGAAAACGCCGCGATCGCCAGCAGCAGGGTCCAGCCGCGGAAGCTGCCGCGCTTTTCGGTGACGGCCTGCGAATGCAGCAGCGCCGCGCCCACCAGCCAGGGCATGAAGCTGGCGTTNNAACCACCAGCCGCCCCAGCCCAGCTCGTAATAGGCCCAGAAACTGCCGAGCGCGATGCCGAGCGTGAGGAAGGCCCAGGCCACGTTGGTCCACGGCCGGCTCCAGCGCACCCACTGCGCGTCCACCTTGCCGTCGATCAGCGCCGCCACCGCGAACGCGAACGCCACCGCGAAGCCCACGTAGCCGGTGTAGAGCAAGGGCGGGTGGAAGATCATGCCCGGGTCCTGCAGCAGCGGGTTCATGTCGCGGCCCTCGGACACCGCCGGCAGCAGGCGTTCGAACGGGTTCGAGGTGAACAGCGTGAAGGCCAGGAAACCCAGCGCGATCATGCCCATCACCGCCAGCACGCGCGCCACCACCGGCATCGGCAGCGCCTTGGAGAACCGCGCCACCAGCGCCGTCCACAGCACCAGGAACCACAGCCACAGCAGCAGCGAACCTTCGTGCGCGCTCCACACCGCGGTGACCTGGTAGGCGCGCGGCAGCAGCGAGTTCGAGTTCTGGGCGACGTAGGCCACCGAGAAGTCGTGCTGCAGGAAGGCCCAGGTCAGCAGGGCATAGGACACCGACACCACCGCCAGCAGCGCGTACGACAGCGGCCGCGCCGTGGCCATCCAGGGGCCGAGGTTGCGCTGCGCGCCCAGCAGCGGCAGCACCGACAGCGCCAGCGCCAGCATCAGCGCCAGCGCCAGGCTCACCAATCCAAGTTCGGGCAGCACTCAGTAGGCTCCCTGGTTGTCGGGCTTGGCCTTGTCTTCGACCTTGTGCTTTTCATGCGCCTTGCCCATGGCCTCGGCCACTTCGCGCGGCATGTACTGCTCGTCGTGCTTGGCCAGCACCTGGGTGGCGATGAATTCGTCGCCCTGGCGGCGGCCGGTGGCGATGACGGCCTGGTTCTCGCGGAACAGGTCCGGCAGGATGCCTTCGTAGTGCGCGGTCATCACCGCGTCGCCGTCGGTGACGCCGAAGCTCACCTTCAGCGTGCCGTCCTCGCGCTTGAGGCTGTCCTTGGCGACCATGCCGCCCAGGCGGAACACGGCCTGGTCGGCGGCTTCGCCGGCATAGACCTGGCTGGGCGTGTACAGGTAGGTGATGTTCTCGCGCAGGGCCAGGGTGACCAGTCCGGCGGCGACCGCGGAAGCGGCCACCAGGCCCAGCACCAGCCACAGGCGGCGCTTGCGGGTGGGGTGCATCATTCGACGACTCCGGTATTGCGGGTGGCTTCGCGGCGGGCGCGCTGCACGATGTTGCGGCGGGTGCGGGCCAGGCGCAGGCGCGGCACCAGGAAGTCCCAGGCGAGGTAGGCGGCGAACACCGCGTAGGCGCCGATGACGTATTCGAGGTAGCTCATCGCGGCACCCCCGCGGCGGCGCGCGCCCAGTCCTTGCCGGATTCGCGCTCGAGGTTGTCGGCGCGCGCGCGCTGCAGCAGCGAGCCGATGAACCAGAATTTGGTGGCGAACACCATCACCCACAGCGGCCAGGCCATGGAGGCGTCCATGGTGGATTCGCCGAAGAGCTTGATGGTGGCGCCCTGGTGCAGCGAGTTCCACCACTCGACCGAATAGCGGATCACCGGCAGCAGCACCACGCCGACGATGGCCAGGAAACCGGCGGCGCGCGCGGCGGCGCGGCGGTCTTCGATGGCGGCGTTGAGGCCGATGACGCCGAGGTACAGGAACAGCAGCACCAGCTCGGAGGTGAGCCGCGGGTCCCAGTCCCACCAGGTGCCCCACATCGGCTTGCCCCAGATCGAGCCGGTGGCCAGTGTAACGGCGGTGAACAGCGCGCCGATGGGCGCGCAGGCCATGGCCAGGATCTCGCACAGCTTGATGTGCCAGATGAGCGCGATGGCCGCGTACACGGCCATCAGCCCGTACACGAACAGGCTCATCCAGGCGGCCGGCACGTGGATGTAGAGGATGCGGAAGCTGTCGCCCTGCTGGTAGTCGGCCGGCACCATGAACAGCGCGCCATAAATGCCGATGGCCATGCCCAGCAGGCCCAGGCCGAAGCCCCAGGGCGTCCAGCGCGCGGCGAAGCGGTCGAAGGTGGGCGGCGAGCCGAGTTGGTGGAACCAGAGCAGGACGGGATTCACGGCGTTGGCGTCGTCGGTCAGGTCAGGGCGATACGGATCGCCGCGGCGGCGGCGAGCGGGGCAAGCACCAGGGCGAGGACCAGGCCGGCTGCCAGCAGCAGCAGCGCACCGGCCCAGGGAAGGCCCTGTGCGGCGGCCATCACGCTGCCGGCGCCGAACACCAGGACCGGCAGGAACAGCGGCAGCGCCAGCAGGGCCAAAAGCATACCAGAGCGCCGTATCCCGACCGTGAGCGCCGCCACCACCGCGCCCAGCAGGCTCAGCAGTGGCGTCCCCAGCGCAAGCGAGACCATCAGCACCGGCAGGAGTTCCCCGGGCAGGAACAAAAATTCGGCCAGCAGGGGCGCCACCAGCACCAGGGGCAGGGCGGTGGTGGCCCAGTGCACGGCCACGCGCACCGCCAGCAGCCAGGCCAGCGGCACCGGCGCCAGCAGCATCTGTTCAAGGCTGCCGTCTTCGAGGTCGCCGCGGTAAAGCGAATCGAGGGTGAGCAGGCCGGCCAGCAGCACCGCCACCCAGAGCACGCCGGGCGCGATCTTCGCCAGTTGCTGCGGATCCGAGCCCAGGGCCAGCGGGAACAGCGCCACCACCATCAGTGCGAACAGCAGCGGCTGGGCGGCATCGCCCCGGCGGCGCCAGACCAGGCGCAGGTCGCGGCGGGCCTGGGCCTTCGCCGCGGCCAGCAGGGAAGGCGCGCTCATGCCGGCCTCCGCGACGGGCCCAGCGCCAGCGTGCGCACCGGCACCGGCGGCGCGGCGTAGGCGCCGTGCGTGGTCAGCAGCACCGCGCCGCCGCGCGCCACCTGCTCCTGGATCAGCCGGTTCACCAGCACGATGCCGTCGAGGTCGAGGTTGGCGTAGGGCTCGTCGAGCAGCCACAGCGGCGCCGACTGCAGGCGCAGCCGGGCCAGGCCCAGGCGCTTGTTCTGGCCGGCGGAGAGGCGCCGGGCAGGCGTGTCTTCGTAACCGGCCAGGCCGACCTCGGCCAGGGCCTGCTCGAGGTCGGCCGGGGCGCCGCCGTTGATGGCCTGGGCGAACTGCAGGTTTTCCAGCGTGCCCAGTTCACCTTTGTGACCGGGCAGGTGGCCCAGGTAGGCGCTGCCGCGGGCCAGGTGGTCGCGGTCCACCGGGCGGCCCTGCAGGCGCACTTCGCCGCCGCTGGCGTCGAGCAGGCCGGCCAGCACGCGCAGCAGGGTGGTCTTGCCGGCGCCGTTGCCGCCCAGCACCAGCAGGGCTTCGCCGGGGCGCAGTTCGAAGTCGAGCGGGCCGAACACCGGCTCCTCGTTGCGCGAGAACGCCAGCCCGCGGGCTTGCAGCAGCGGGGCGTCGGCGGGCTCGGAGGGCTTCATTGCGCCGGAATGCTACCGACTCGCTTCAAGCAGTGTCCATGACGCTCGTCAATCACCGCGGGCGCCGTCCTCGTTTGAGATTCACACCCATGTCGGTGAGAATCGGGAATTCCGTTCATTTGCAGGACAGCCAGACCATGCGCGCAACCCCCCTCATGCTCGCGATCGCCCTCGGACTGGGCCTCGCCGCGCCCGCGCAGGATGCGCTGGCCCGTCCCGAAACCGCGGTGGAGAAGCGCTCGGAAGCGCTGTCGCGCTGGATCGTGGTATTCGAAGAACCGGCCGCCGGCAGCTTCCGCGGCTTCCCGCCCGGCGACAGCCGCCGGCCCAAGCTCGCGGCCACCAGCCCGGCCGCCACCGGCGCCCGCAAATACGTGGCCGGCAGCGTCGAGGCCGTGGCCTACCTCGATTACCTGGCCGACCTGCGCCGGGCGCGCCTGGCCGAAGCTTCGGTGCGCCTGGGCCGGCCGCTGGAGCCGCAGTACGTCTACCAGCACGCCATGAACGGCGTCGCGCTCGACCTGACCGCCGACGAAGCCGAGCGCCTGCGCGGCGTGCCGGGCGTCGAGGCGGTGCGGCCCGACTTCAAGCGCTACCTGCAGACCCAGTACGGCCCGGCCTGGATCAACGCCGACGACGTGTGGAGCGGCGCCGCCACCGGCACCGCGCGGCGCGGCGAGGGCATTGTGGTCGGCGTGATCGACTCGGGTATCAACCGCAGCCACGTGGCCTTCGCCGGCGCCGGGTTCACCAACCCGCTGGGCAGCTTCAAGGGCTATTGCGCCAGCACGCCCGCGGCCTGCAACAACAAGCTCATCGGCCTGTGGGACTTCACCATCGGCAACACCGGCCTGGGCGAGGCGGCCGACGCCGACGGCCACGGCACCCACGTGGCCGCCACCGCGGCCGGCAATGCTTACCTCACCAACTACACCGGCGTGGCGCCGCGCGCCAACCTGATCGCCTACAAGGGCTGTGGCGACGACAGCGAGGGCTGCGACGGCTCCGCGCTGATCCGCTCCATCGACCAGGCCGTGGCCGACGGCGTGGACGTCATCAACTATTCCATCGGCGGCGGCAGCGAGGACCCCTGGGCCTACGTGGGCCAGGCGCCCTACAACGACACCGAGGCCTTCCTCGGCGCCCGCGAGGCCGGCGTGGTGGTCGCGGTGGCGGCCGGCAACGACGGCCCGAACCCGGGCACGGTCACCAACCCGGGCAACTCGCCCTGGACCTTCGGCGTCGCCGCGGCCACCTCGAATCGCAACGGCAACGTCGCCGCCGACATCCTTGCCAGCTTCAGCGGCCGCGGCCCGGTCGTGCCGCTGAGCGTGCTCAAGCCCGACATCACGGCGCCGGGCGTGTCGATCACCGCCGCCTACATCGGCGGCAGCAGCGCCATCGCCACCCTCAACGGCACCTCCATGGCGACGCCGCACGTCGCCGGCGCCGCGGCGCTGCTCAAGTCCACGAACCCGTCCCTGACCGCCGACCAGGTCATGTCCGCGCTCAGCCTGACGGCGCAGCCGGTGGTGCGTTCGGGCGTGCCCTTCGCCAACCCGCACGAGCAGGGCGCCGGCCGCGTCGACGTGGCCCTGGCCACCCGCGCCGGCCTGTACATGGAAGTGCCGGCCGGCAGCTTCCGCAACGCGCGCGCCGCCGTGTTCACCGGCGGCGCCGAGGCGCTGAACCTGCCGACGATGGCGCACGCTGGCTGCTTCCAGACCTGCCAGCTCACCCGCAGCTTCAAGCTGATGCCGGGCGCCAACCCGGCCAGCTACACCGTGCAGGCGCAGCTTTCGGGCGGCGCCACCATCACGCCGGGAACGGCCGGTTTCGTGTCCAGCGCCCAGGGCANNGTCAACACCAGCGGCGACGGCCGCCCGAACCTGCGGCTGCCGGTGGCGGTGTACGCCTCGCCGGTGTCGGACGAGTCGGGCGTTCCGGCCGAGGTGGCCATCGACGCCAGCCGCGAGCGCGGCTTCACCGACGTGGCGCTTGATTCGCTGCTGCCGCTGCCGAACGCGCGCTTCGACATGACCGACCTGGCGGTGCCCGCCACGTCGGTGCGCAACATCACGGTGGATCCCACCAACACCGAGGTCTACGACGACGTCACCAGCAATTATTCCGAGATCTTCACCATCCCGGCCGGAACCGGCGTGCGCCATCGCATCCGCGTGACCACCCGCGCCGCGGCGCCGGACATCGACCTGTACGTCGGCCGCGACATCGACAACGACGGCCGCCCGGACGAGCAGGAGGAACTCTGCCGCTCCACCTCGGCGGCTTCCGACGAAACCTGCGAGTTCACCGTGAACGGCGCGGCGGCCGCGCAGAACTACTGGCTGATGGCGCAGAACTGGTCCGGCGCGGGCACCAACGTCACCGTGTCGCGCACCGTCATCGCGGCGGTCGCCGGCACCAGCGGCGCACTGGTCGCCACCGGTCCGGGCAACGTGCCGGCGAACACGCCGTTCGCGGTTCGCATCGGCTACGACGTGCCGGCGCTGGCCGCCGGCGACGAGCGCCTGGCGCTGCTGCTGGTCGAGGCCGCCCCGGGCGAGCGCGTGATCGAAGTGCCGGTGCGCCTGGTCCGCACCAGCAGCGCGCTGGCGCCGTTCGCGCTGTCGGCGGGCGTGGCCCGCAACGTGCGCCTGGCCCCGGGCGCCGCGCACGACACGCTGGTGTTCGACGTGCCGGCCAATGCCACCTCGGTCACCTTCCGCACCCAGGGCACCGGCTCGGTGTCGCTGTACGCGGCGCGCGTCGCCAGCCCGGCCGCGCCCGTGGTGGCGCCGGNNCACCGCCGCGGGCGCCAACCAGGTGCTCACCGTGTCCGGCGGCAGCCTGCAGCCGGGCCGCTGGTACGTCACCCCGGTCAACACCGGCGGCGCCGCGGCCGAGGTGGCCGTCAGCGCCACCGTGGACGCGGTCAGCGCGCCGCTGGTGGTGCGCGGCGGTTCCTACTACGCGCCCGCCCGCGGCGGCCACGGCATCTTCATGTACCCGGCCGGCGCCGAGCGCGCGGTGCTCTGGTACACGTATTTCCAGGACGGCACGCCGACCTGGTACTACATGCAGGCGCCGCAGCCCGGCGACAACGGCAGCTGGAGCACGCCGATCTACCGTGCCGCCTGGAACGGCAGCGCCAACCACCTGGTGCAGGTGGGCAACGCGGTGATGACCGCGGTCACCGACAAGCAGTTCTCGTTCGCCTACAACCTCGACGGTTTCACCGGCGTCGAGTCCATGGACGCCTTCCTGACCGGCTGCCCGACCGTGGGTGGCCAGCCGCTGGACAGCAGCGCGAACTGGTTCGACCCGGCCCGCGCCGGCAGCGGCTACAGCGTGCAGGTGCACCCGGGCTACGAGTTCATCGCCGCCTTCATCTACGACAACCTCGGCGTGCCGCGTTTCCTGGCGGCCGAGCGCGGCGGCGCCTTCAACGCCGGCAACAACCCGGTCCAGCTCGACCAGCTGCAGGGCTTCGCGCCGCTGGGGGCCTACTCGGCGCCGGTGCGCACGGCGGTGGGCACCGTGTCGCGCCAGTACGGCGCCACCGCCATCAGCGGCATCACGCTCGACGCCACCTTCGCCAACGGTGTCGCCGGCGGTTGGAACGTGGCGGACAACGTGGTGCCGCTGGGCAGCACCCAGGGCTGCGCGCCCTGAGCCCGACGCAGGATTCCACGATGACGCCTGAAACGAAGCTGCCCAAGGTCGGCACCACCATCTTCACCGTGATGTCCCAGCTGGCGCTGGAGCATCGCGCGGTGAACCTGGGCCAGGGTTTCCCTGACTTCCCGGTGCCGCAGCGGCTGGTGGACGAGCTCGCCCGCGCCATGGCCGAGGGCAAGAACCAGTACGCGCCCATGACCGGCATCCCGGCCTTGCGCCAGGCCATCGCCGCCAAGACCGCGCGCTGCTACGGCCGCGTCGTGGACGCCGACGCCGAGGTCACGGTCACTTCCGGCGCCAGCGAGGCGATCTTCGACGCGGTGCTGGCGGTGGTTCGCCCGGGCGAGGAAGTGGTCGTGCTCGACCCGTGTTACGACTGCTACGAGCCGGCCATCGACCTGGCCGGCGCGAAGGCCGTGCACGTGCCGCTGGACCCGGTGGATTTTTCGGTGGACTGGCAGCGCGTGCGCGACGCCATCACCCCGCGCACGCGGATGCTGATGATCAACAGCCCGCACAACCCCTCGGGCGCCATGCTGGGCCCGCAGGACATGGCGGTGCTGGCCGACATCCTGCGCGGCAGCCAGGTGCTGCTGCTGTCGGACGAGGTGTACGAGCACATCATCTTCGACGGCGTCCGGCACGAAAGCGTGCTGCGTTACCCGGAACTGGCCGAGCGTGCCTTCGTGGTGTCGAGCTTCGGCAAGACCTACCACTGCACCGGCTGGAAGGTGGGTTACGTGGTGGCGCCGCCGGCGCTGAGCGCCGAATTCCGCAAGGTGCACCAGTACAACACCTTCTGCACCTTCGCCCCGGCGCAGTGGGCGTTCGCGGCCATGATCGAACAGGAGCCGGAGCACTACGAGCAGCTCGGCGCCTTCTACCAGGCCAAGCGCGACCGCTTCCGCGAGCAGCTCGGCCGCACCCGGCTCAAGCCGCTGCCGGTGCCGGGCGGCTATTTCCAGCTGGTCGATTATTCCGCCGTCAGCGCATTGCCCGACGCCGAATTCTGCCGCTGGCTGACCATCGAGAAGGGCGTGGCGGCGATCCCGCTGTCGCCGTTTTACGAAACGCCGCCGGCGGGGCAGCGCCTGGCGCGGCTGTGTTTCGCCAAGGTCGAGCCCACGCTCGACGCCGCCATCGAGCGCCTGGAAAAGCTGTGAGCCTGCCCGACCTGCGCGTTTCCCTGGTGCAGGGCGACACCGCCTGGCACGACCCCGCCGGCAACCGCGCGCGCTATGGCGCCGCGCTGGCGCCGCTGGCCGGCCACACCGACCTGGTGGTGCTGCCGGAGACCTTCACCTCCGGTTTCAGCAACGAAGCCCTGGCCTCGGCCGAGACCATGGACGGCCCCACCGTGGCCTGGCTGCGCGAGCAGGCCGCCGCCCTCGGCGCCGTGGTCACCGGCAGCGTGCAGCTGCGGGTGGGCGAGGGCGTCTACAACCGCCTGCTCTGGGCCACGCCCGACGGTGAGCTGCACCATTACGACAAGCGCCACCTGTTCCGCATGGCGCGCGAACACGAGCGTTACGCCGCCGGCAAGGACCCGATCACGGTCGGGCTGAAAGGCTGGCGCGTGCGTCCGCTGGTTTGTTACGACCTGCGTTTCCCGGTGTTCATCCGCAACCGCTTCGGCGCCGAGGCCGAGGGGCGTTTCGACTACGACCTGCTGCTGTTCGTGGCGAACTGGCCGGCCGCGCGCCGTTATGCCTGGAGCACGCTGCTGCGCGCCCGCGCCATCGAGAACCTGAGCTACGTGGTCGGCGTGAACCGCGCCGGCACCGACGGCAACGGCATCGCCTACAGCGGCGACAGCGCCGCGCTGGATTTCCTCGGGATGCCGCTGGTGGAGCTGGACGAGAAGCCGCAGGTAGCCACGGCGGTGCTCTCGGGCGCGAAGCTGGCCGAACACCGCGAACGTTTCCCGGCCCAGCTCGACGCCGACCGGTTCACGCTGCTCGACTGACTCAGGCGCTGGCCGCCACCATCACGCGCTTGCCGTGGGCGAGCTGTTCGTAACCGCCCGCCGGCACCGGCAGCACCTGCGCCTGGCGGAAGCCGACCTTGCGCAGGATCCACAGCAGGGCGTCGAGGCTGGGCACCAGGCAGATGCCGGTGGTCGACGTTTCGGGGCCGTGGGTTTCGTCGGTTTCATCCACGATGGCGAAGCTGCCCATGAGCGGCTTCACGAAGGTGTGGTGGCCGTAGTCGATGGCGCCCGACAGGCCGGGCGCAACCTGGGTTTCGATCAGGCACAGGCCGCCGTCGGCGGTGAGCGCACGCGCGGTGCGCAGCGCGCCGACCGGGTTTTCCAGGTGGTAGATGAGCCCCAGGCACAGCACCAGGTCGAAGCGGCCGTCGCGGGCCGGGTCGAGCGAGTGCACGTCGGCCTGGCGGAAGCGCAGCGTTTCGTGGCCGCAGGCGTCGGCGATGAGCCGGGCGTCTTCAACGTGTTCGCTGCGCGCGTCCACGCCCAGCACGTCGCCGATGCCCAGCGCCGNNGGGTGAGCCGAAGTGCGCGGCCACCGCCGACTGCAGCATCTGCAGGCGGGTCTGGTGGATCAGCGCGACCTCGGGGCTGACGTAGGTTTCCGTCACCGCCCCGGAAGCGAGGCGGAACGGGTAGAACCATTGGCGCGCCAGGCAGCGCGCTTCCAGGCTGGCCATGGATCAGTCGTCCGAGGGCAGGCCTTCGGGACGCTTGGGCTTGAAGCCGCGCGGGCCGCCGCCACCGGGACGCGGGCCACCGCCGCCGCCCGGGCGCGCGCCACCACCGCCGCCACCGGGCTTGCGCGGACCGCCGCCGCCC
>DNNT01000044.1 GCA_003497545.1 Arenimonas sp.
GCAACGTGGCCACCGAGGACGTGGTCTACATGCTCGAAGGCATGGGCATCGCCACCGGCGTGGACCTGCCCGCCCTGGTGGCCACCGGCCGCTGGCTGGCCGGCCTGCTGGGCCGTGCCTCGGGCAGCAAGGTGACCTTGTCGCAGGCCTGACACCGGCTCCACGGGGCCGGTGTATTCTCGCCCTTCCCCCCAACGCAGCGGCCGTCGGCCCTCCCCGGATGGAAGAAGGCAGTACCCCAACGGAAGGCCAGGACAGTCCCGTTGAAGGCGGGCGTCGCGGCCGCGACAATNNCCGGTGCTGCTTTCCGAGCTGCTGGCCACCCTGCACGGCCTGCGCCGCGAGGCCCGCAGCGCGCGCCTGCGCTACGACAAACTCTTCAACGCCGTGCCCGACCCGGTCAGCCTGATCGACGCCGACGGCCGCATCGTCGACCTCAACCGCGCCGGCGAAGTGGCCTATGGCCGCCCCCGCGGGGAAATCGTCGGCAAGCTGGTGCACGTGCTCAACCCCGACCTGCCCAGCGACCACATGGCGCCGGTGCTGGAAACCCTGGCGCGCGACCAGACCCACGTGGTCGAGGTCTACAACATGCGCGGCGACGGCACCCGCTTCCCGGTGGAAGTGCACTCGGCCCGCTTCGAAGACGGCCCCAACCAGTACGTCATCGCGGTGGCCCGCGACCTCAGCCGCCGCCGCGAGGCCGAGCAGAACCTCAAGACCCTGCTCATGGCCATGGACAAGGGCGTGCTGGTGCAGGACCCCGACGGCCAGGCCATCTCGGCCAACGCCGCCGCCATGCGCATCCTGGGCATGGCCGAGGACCAGGACATCGTGTCCGGACTGCGCTGGCAGGACTGGCTGGTGGTGGACCACCGCGGCTGGCCGCTGCGCTTCGGCGAGATGCCGGCCCAGCGCGCCATCCGCACCGGCAAGTTCGTCGAAAGCACCCTGCTCGGCCTCTACCACCTGGGCCGCAAGCAGCTGACGTGGGTGTCAGCCACCTGCGTGCCGCAGTTCCAGCCGCATTCGGACAAGCCCTACCAGGTGGTGTCGCTGTTTTCGGACGTCACCGAGCTCAAGCGCGACAGCGCCCTGTTCCTGCGCACCCAGGCCCTGGCCCGCATCGGCGGCTGGGAATGGGACGGTGGCCGCCAGCGGCTCTACCTCACCGACGAAACCCTGCGCATCATCGGCCGCCGCGACGACCCGCCGCGCTCGCTCGACGACGCCCTGCGCCAGGTCGCGCCCACCGACCGCCCCAAGGTGGAGGAAGCGCTGGAAAGCGTGCTGCGCGACGGCGGCGGGCTGGACCTGGAAATCCGCATCGTGCGGCCCGACGGCCAGTCCACCTGGGCCCGCGTGATCGGCCAGGCCGAGGGTCGCGCGCCCATGACCGCGCGCATCACCGGCACCGTGCAGGACATCACCCAGCGCCGCCAGATCGAAGAAGCGCTGCGCAGCCAGGCCCGCACCGACCCGCTCACCGGCCTGTACAACCGCGACGGCATCCTCACCGAACTCGAGCGCCGGCTGGGCGAAGGCGGCGAAGGCAGCACGGTGGTCTACATCGACCTGGACCGCTTCAAGCTGGTCAACGACCTGCTCGGCCACGCCGCCGGCGACGACCTGCTGGTGAACGCCGCCCGCCGGCTCGAGCGCTGCGTGGGCGAACACGGCCTGCTGGCGCGCTTCGGCGGCGACGAGTTCCTGGTGCTGGCCGACACCCGCGACGACCCGCGCGAGGCCGAGCGCCTGGCCGAACGCATCACCCGCGCCTTCGGCGACGCCTTCCGATACGCCGGCGAGGAATTCACCATCACCACCAGCGTCGGCCTGGCGCGTTTCCCCGAGCACGGCACCACCGTGCAGCAACTGGTGAACAACGCCGACGCGGCCATGTACGACGCCAAGCGCCGCGGCCGCAACACCTGGCAGACCTTCACGCCGGAGCTGGCCCGCCGACAGCACGACCGCGTGCAGGTGGAGGCGCAGCTGCGCCGCGCGCTCGACAACGAGGAGTTCCGCCTGGTCTACCAGCCGCTGGTGAACCTGGCCGACGGCAAGGTGCGCTCGGCCGAGGCGCTGATCCGCTGGCGCAACCCGGCCCTGGGCGAAATGCGCCCGGACCACTTCATCAACCACGCCGAAACCACCGGCGACATCGTGCGCATCGGCGCCTGGGTGATCCAGGTGGCCTGCCGGCAGATGGCTGCCTGGCGCGACGCCGGTTATCCGCTCGAACGCGTGGCGGTGAACGTGTCCTACCGCCAGTTCCTCACCGAGGACCTGGTGCAGATCATCACCGAGTCGCTGGCCGAGCACGACCTGCCCGGGCACATGCTGGAACTGGAATTCACCGAGCGCGTGCTCATCGAGGACGCGCCCGACACGCTCACCACCTTCGAGGCGCTGCGCGCCCTGGGCGTGGTGCTGACCATCGACGATTTCGGCGAGGGTTACAGCGCGCTCAACTACCTGCGGCGGCTGCCGATCCACGGGCTGAAGCTGGCCCAGGGTTTCCTGCGCGGCGTGCCGGGCAATGCCTCCGACGCCGCCATCTGCCAGGCCGTGGCCGGCATCGCCCAGGCGCTGGGCCTGGAAGTGGTGGCCGAGGGCGTGGAGAGCAGCGTGCAGCGCGATTTCCTGCTCGGCCTGGGCATCCAGCGCGGCCAGGGTTTCCTTTTCAGCCGGGCGCTCGAGGCCGATGCCTTCGGCGCCTTCCTCCGCCAATCCAACGCCGCCTCGAACGCATGAGCCCGAACTTCCACATCCGCCCCATCACCGCCGCCGACGACGTGGCGGTGGCCCGCATCATCCGCGGCGTCATGCCGGAATTCGGCGCCGACGGCCCGGGTTTCGCCATCCACGACCCCGAGGTGGACGCCATGTCGGCCGCCTACGACCGGCCGGGCGCGGCCTATTTCGTGGTCGAGCACGACGGCCGGGTGCAGGGCGGCGGCGGCGTGGCCCCGCTCGAGGGCGGCCCGGAAGGCGTGTGCGAGCTGCGCAAGATGTATTTCCTTCCCGCCTTGCGCGGCCTGGGCGCCGGCGCCGCGCTGATGCAGCGCTGCCTGGCCGAGGCCCGGGCGCTGGGCTTCCGCCAGGTCTACCTGGAAACCCTGCGCGGCATGGACGCCGCCCAGAAACTCTACGAACGCACCGGCTTCCGCCGCCTCGACGGCCCTCTGGGCGCCACCGGCCACTTCGGCTGCAACCGCTTCTACCTCCTCGACCTGCCCTGAGCGGGTAAAATCCCGGGTTTATCGCTTCGGGGGTTCGCATGAAGATCCAAGACACCCGCGCCGCCATCACCGGCGGCGTTTCCGGCCTGGGCCTGGCCGTGGCCAAACACCTGGTCGCCGGCGGCGCCAAGGTGGCGCTGCTCGACATCAACGACGACAAGGGCGCGGCCGCCGTGGCCGAACTGGGCGAGGCCAACGCCCGCTACTGGCGCACCGACGTCACCGACGAAGCCCAGGTGGCCGCCAACCTGGCCGAAGCGCAGGCCTTCATGGGCGGTCTCAACGTCGCCGTGAACTGCGCCGGCATCCTCGGCGCCGGCCGCGTGCTGGGCAAGGACGCGCCGATGCCGCTGAAGAACTTCGCCACCACGGTAATGGTGAACCTGGTCGGCAGCTTCAACGTGGCCAAGGCCGCCGCCAACCTGATGCAGAACAACGCCGCCGGCGACGACGGCGAGCGCGGCGTCATCGTCAACACCGCCTCGGTGGCCGCCTACGAAGGCCAGATCGGCCAGGCCGCGTATTCGGCCTCGAAGGGCGGCGTGGTCGGCATGACCCTGCCGATGGCGCGCGAACTGGCCCGCTTCGGCATCCGCGTGAACACCATCGCCCCGGGCATCTTCTGGACCCCGATGGTGGACGGCATGCCGGAAGCCGTGCAGCAGTCGCTGTCGGCCTCCATCCCCTTCCCGTCCCGCCTGGGCCGGCCGGAGGAATTCGCCGACCTGGTGGCCTACATCGTCGGCAACCGCTACATCAACGGCGAAACGATCCGCCTCGACGGCGCCGTCCGCCTCGCCCCCAAGTAACCCTTCCGAGCACGCGCATGAAAGCTTCCGAGATCAAGAAAGGCAACGTCATCGAGCACGCCGGCACCGTGTACCAGGTGCGCGACATCGAGCGCAGCTCGCCGCAGGGCCGTGGCGGCAACGTCAAGTTCCGCTTCACCCTGTACTCCGTGCCGGGCGGCACCAAGTACGACCTGAGCGTGGGCGCCGACGACGAACTGCGCGAGGTCGAGCTCAGCCGCCGCGCCAGCACCTTCAGCTACATGGACGGCAGCGCCTTCGTCTTCCTCGACGCCGAGGACTACACGCCCTACCAGCTCGACGCCGACGTGGTGGGCGACGCCGCCGGCTACATCACCGAAGGCCTGGAAGGCTGCTACGTGCAGCTGATCGAAGACGCGCCGGTGGCCGTGCAGCTGCCGCCGAGCGTCATCCTGGAAGTCGTGGACACCCCGCCCGAACTCAAGGGCGGCACCGCCACCAAGCGCCCGAAGCCGGCCAAGCTCAACACCGGCCTCGAGATCATGGTGCCGGAGTACATCAGCAACGGCGAAAAGATCTGGGTCAGCACCACCACCGGCGAATTCAACGGGCGCGTGTAAGCCAGCGCGTCGCCATCCGGCGCATGGATTCGTCCATCGCCGGGTCGGCGGCGATCTCCGCCACCGGCTTCCAGGCCAGGTCCAGCGATTCCTCGCTGACCGCGAAGTGCTCGCTGCCGGTGGCGCGCACCACGAAGCGCACGTCGTAATGCCAGTGTTCCGGGTCCGCGCCGCGGGCCGGGATGGCGTGCCGGTCGAGATCGAACAGGCCGCCCTCGACCACCAGGTCCACCAGGCCTGATTCCTCTTCCGCTTCCCGCAGCGCCACCCGCGCCAGGTCGGTGTCGCCATCAGCGTGGCCGCCCAGCTGCAGCCAGCGGCCCAGCTTGCGGTGGTGGGTGAGCAGCACGCGCTCGCCGTCGGCGCTGACCAGCCAGGCCGAGCCGGTGAAGTGCCCCGGCGGGTGGCTGCGCTCGAACACCGCCGCCGACGAACCCAGGAAATCCGCGAACAGCCGGGCCTCCCCGGCCTGGCCCGGCCACCGGCGCGCGTAGTCCTCGAAGGCCTCGGCCAGGGACGGGATTGCGGCGCTCATCGTGCAGGCTCCAGGGGGCGAACGGCCCGGCATTATGCCGCCTGCGGATGGCCCGGGCAGGTCCCTTGCCGAGCTTTCCCCGGCCGGGTTATGGTGGCCCGCCATCGCGCCCAGCGCGCTGTTTTTCACCTGCCGCCGACAGATGCGGCAGCACAAGAAGACCAAGGGGAGCCCGAATGTTCAAGAACCTGTTCGCCATCAAGCCGGTGGGACCGGCGCCGCACGTGGACGCCGGCGAGCCCGTCGAGGGCAGCCTAGGTGGCGAGGCCACGCTCAAGCGCACGCTGACCGCCCGCCAGCTGGTGTTCCTGGGCATCGGCGCGGTCATCGGCGCCGGCATCTTCGTGCTCACCGGCCAGGCGGCCGCGGTGCACGCCGGCCCGGCGATCATGCTCAGCTTCGTGCTGGCCGGCATCGCCTGCGCCTTCGCCGGCCTGTGCTACGCCGAGTTCGCGGCCATGATGCCGGTCTCCGGCTCGGCCTACTCCTATGCCTACGCCACGCTGGGCGAGTTCGTGGCCTGGTTCATCGGCTGGAACCTGGTGCTCGAATACATGTTCGCGGCCTCCACGGTGGCCGTGGGCTGGTCGGGCTACTTCAACAGCCTGCTCACCAGCATGGGCCTCGGCCTGCCGGCGGCCCTGTCGGCGGCGCCGCTGAACGTGGTGGGCGGCGAAATCGTGCACACCGGCGGCCTGATCAACCTGCCGGCGGTGGGCATCATCGCGGCCATCAGCGGCCTGTGCTACGTGGGCATCACCCAGTCGGCCTTCGTGAACTCGATCATCGTCGCCATCAAGGTGGTGGTGATCCTGATGTTCGTGGCCTTCGGCCTGCAGTACGTCAACCCGGACAACTGGGTGCCCTTCATCCCCGAGAACACCGGCCCGGGCCAGTTCGGCATGGACGGCGTGGTGCGCGGCGCGGCCGTGGTGTTCTTCGCCTACATCGGCTTCGACGCGGTCTCCACCGCCGCCGGCGAGGCCAAGAACCCCCAGCGCGACATGCCCATCGGCATCCTCGGCTCGCTGGTTTTCTGCACCATCATCTACATCATCGTCTCGGCCGTGCTGACCGGCATGCTGCCCTACACCGAGCTGGGCACGCCCAAGCCGGTGGCCACCGCGCTCGAGGCCTACCCGAAGCTCGCCTGGCTCAAGACCGTGATCGAGATCGGCGCCATCGCCGGCCTGAGCTCGGTGATCCTGGTGATGCTGATGGGTCAGCCGCGCATCTTCTACTCGATGTCGAAGGACGGCCTGCTGCCGCGGTTCTTCGCCAAGGTCCACCCGAAGCACCAGACCCCGTACATCGGCACCATCCTGGTGGGCGTGTTCGCGGCGGCGCTGGCCGGCTTCCTGCCGATCGGCCTGCTGGGCGAGNNAAGACCCGCCCCGACCTGGCGCGCCCGTTCCGGGTGCCGTTCGCCTGGTTCGTCTGCATCGCCGGCGCCGCCGCCTGCCTTTACCTGTTCTGGCAGCCGTTCCGCGAGCATTGGACCCTGATGGTGGGCTGGACCGTGATCGGCATGCTGATCTACTTCGGCTACGGTTACCGCCACAGCAAGCTCCGGAAGTAAGCCCCCGTGTCGGCCAAGAAAATCGGCCCCCTGTTGGCCACCTTCGTGGTGGCCAACAACATGATCGGCTCCGGCTTTTTCCTGCTGCCGGCCTCGCTGGCCGGCCAGGGCGGCGTCACCGCGCTGAGCTGGCTGCTGGGCACGGTGATCGCGGTGGTGCTGGGCGGGGCGTTTGCCCGCCTGGCCCGCGACTACCCCAACCTCAACTGCCCCGACGACTACGTGCGGCCCTCGCTGGGCCGCGACATGGGCTTCCTGGCCACCACGCTGTACTGGGCTTCGTCCTGGATCGGCAACAACGCCATCGCGGTCGCGGCCTTCGGCTACCTGGTCACCCTGCTGCCCATTGACGGCAGCGACACCACCTGGCGCATCACCGGCCAGGTCGGCCTGATCTGGCTGATGTTCGCCATCAACCTGCTGGGCCCGCGCCAGGTGGCGAAGTTCCAGTCCTTCTGCGTGGTGTTCGGCCTGCTGCCGGTGGCCGTGGTGCTGCTGGGCGGCTGGGGCCACTTCGACGGCGACCTTTACGCCGCCGCCTGGAACGTGACCGGCGAATCCGACGCCAGCGTGGTGTTCTCCAACCTCGCGCCGATCTTCTGGGCCTTCGTGGGCCTGGAAACCGGCGCCATGGTGGCCGGCATCGTGCGCGACCCGGACAAGAACGTGCCGCGCGCCACCCTCGGCGGCATCGTGCTGGCCGGCGTGGTCTACCTGCTGTCCTCGGTGCTGGTGATGGGCATCGTGCCGGCGGCGGAACTGGCGGCGTCCAGCGCCCCGTTCGCGCTGGTGGCCGGGCAGATCTTCGGCGCCTGGGCCATCCCGGTCATCGCCGCCGCGGCCGCGCTCAAGGCCACCGGCACGCTGGGTGGCTGGATGCTGGTGTCGGGTGAATCCGGCGCCCGCGCCGCGCAGCGCGGTTACCTGCCGGCGGTGTTCGGGCGGCTGATGCCGAACGGCGCCGCGGGCGTGGGCCTGGCCATCGTGGCCGCGGCCATGACCGGCATCGCCTTCCTGACCCTGGCGCCCACGGTATCGGGCCAGTTCGAGACGATCATCGGCATGGTCGTGCTGCTGGTGGTGCTGGCTTACGTGGCCGCCGGCCTGAGCCTGCTGGTGGGCACGCCGCAGCGGCCGTCGGGCCTGAAGGAGAAGGCGCTGGGCGTGGGCGCGCTGGTCGCCTGTTCGCTGCTGATCTTCTCTTCGCCCTGGTCCATGGTGGGCGGCGCCGCGCTGGTGGCGGTGCTGGCCTGGATCGGCTTCCGCGTGCTGGGAAACAAGGCCGCGTAAGCGCCCTGCCCCGCTGGGATTACGCCGACGGCGCGGTCACTCCNNGAGGCTGCCGGGCAGCTTCTTCGACGGCGCCACGCCCAGCTTGCGCAGCATCTCGGCCTGCCGCACCAGGTTGCCGCGGCCCTGCGAGAGCTTGTCCACCGCCGAGCCGTGCAACTCCTGCGCCTTCTTCAGCGCGTCGCCGACCTTGAGCAGGTCCTCGGAGAAGCCGACGAACTTGTCGTAGAGCACCGCCGCGCGGTCGGAAATGGCCTTGGCGTTGGCGTTCTGGTGCTCGGTGCGCCACATCTGCGCCACCAGCCGCAGCGAGGCCAGCAGGTTGCTCGGCCCCACCAGGATGATCTTGCGCTCGAAGGCATAGCCGTAGAGCTGCGGGTCACGGCGCAGGGCTTCCAGGAAGGCCGCCTCGACCGGCACGAACATCAGCACCAGCTCCGGGCTGGTGAGGCCCTCGAGCCGGCTGTAGTCCTTCTCGCCCAGCAGGCGCACGTGGTTGCGCAGCGCCACCACGTGGCGGCCGAAATGCGCCTCGCGCTCGGCTTCGTCGGCGGCCTCGCAGGCGCGCTGGTAGTCGAGCAGCACCATCTTGGCGTCGATGACGATGCTCTTGTCCTCGGGCAGGCGCAGCACGGCATCGGGCCGGTAGCGATCGCCTTCGCCGTCCTTGTAGCTTTCCTGGGTGAAGTAGTCGCGGCCCTTTTCCAGCGCCGCGGTCTCCAGCAGGCGCTC
Organism: Arenimonas sp.; assembly: GCA_003497545.1. Classification (GTDB taxonomy): domain Bacteria; phylum Pseudomonadota; class Gammaproteobacteria; order Xanthomonadales; family Xanthomonadaceae; genus Arenimonas. The sequence goes on from DNNT01000044.1 coordinate 8,772, forward strand.
GAGCTTGAGTTCGCCCCAGTAGCCCTGGCTGCGGTTGTCGCTGCTGAGCGCGCGGCTCAGGCTCTGCGCTTCCTGGCCCAGCGTCTGGTTCAGGCGCACCAGGTCGTCGATACGGGTTTGCAGCGCCACGCGGGCGTTGTTTTCCTTTTCGTAGGCCTCGTTGACCGACTTGCGGAAGCCGTCGATCTGCTCGCGCAGCGGGTTGAGCAGCTGGCCGATCTGGGTGGCGTTCTGCTCGCCGAAGCGCTTGGACTTGTCCTCGAGGATTTCCGCGGCCAGGGCCTGGAATTCGGCCTTCAGGCGCTCGCGCGAGGATTCGAGGTCCCGGTAGCGCTGCTCGGCGGCCTGGGCCTGTTCCTGCAGCCGCGCCTCGAGGCCGGCGGCACGCGCCTCGGCCGACACCCGCGCCTCGCGCACCTGGCGCAGCTCGCCCTCGAGTTCGGCCAGGCGGCGGCGGGCGAGCACGAAGGACGCGGCGCCAGCCACGACAAGGCCGGCCAGCAGGCCCAGCAGGAGGTAAGTGGCTTCGGAAGCTGACAAAAGAAAATCCCCGGCATCGTTCGATACCGGGGATTCTAGCCGCGGGGCGGTCTCAGGGGCCGAGACGGCCCCGGAATCGCGCCGGGGGGCGGGTTCAGCCGGCCTTCTTGGCCCAGGCCGAGCACCAGGCCGCAGCCGGGACCTTGAAGCCCGGGAACAGCGTGCAGGCGCCGGTGGCGGCGGTGAAGAACTGGCAGTTGCCGCAGTTGCTGTCCGGCTTGAAGCTCGGGTGCTTCACGGTCTTGGCGTCCTCGGCGTAGGCGAGCGCCTTGGCCTGGGCGTTGTCGAGCGGCAGCGGCTTGAGTTCCTGCGCATGGGCCTGGCCGATGAGCGCCGGCGCCACGAAGGGCACGGCGGCCAGCATGGCGGCCTTGACGAGGAAACCGCGGCGGGAGGAATTCACGTTGTTCATGGTCTGGTCCCTTGGCTACGGAGGTATTCCGATGGCTGGGGCCGACTATACCCCCGCGGGGTGAAATCAGCGTTGATGCAGGTCAAGCCGACGCGCCGCGCGGCTTCCGCTAGACTTTGGTTCATGGAAAACCTGCCCTACGACCCCGCCCGCCTGGCCCAGCGGGCCGCCGAGATCGTCGCCAACACCCGGGAGCTGTCCGCCCTGGGCTGGACCCCCGCCACCAGCAGCAATTTCTCGATGCGGCTCGACGACCGCCATGCCGCCATCACGGTCTCCGGCCGCGACAAGGGCCGGCTGGGCCCGGACGACATCATGGTGGTGGATTTCGAGGGCCGCCCGGTGGCCACCTCGCACCGCCCTTCGGCCGAAACCCTGCTGCACACCCAGCTCTACGCCCGCTACCCGGAGATCGGCTGCGTGCTGCACACCCATTCGCACGTGCAGACGGTGTGCTCGCGCCTGTACGCGGCCCAGGGCCACGTGCACCTGGAGGGTTACGAGCTGCTCAAGGCCTTCGCCGGCAACCAGACCCACGAAATGGCCGTGGACGTGCCGGTGCTTTCGAACACCCAGGACATGCGCGAACTGGCCGACTGGGTGGACACCCTGCTCGACCAGCAGCCCATGTGGGGCTACCTGATCAACGGCCACGGGCTCTACGCCTGGGGCAAGGACATGGCCGAGGCGCGCCGCCACCTGGAGGCCTTCGAATTCCTGCTGGCCTGCGAACTCGACCTGAGGAGACTGCACGCGTGAGCCGACTTCGCATCTTCAACGACACCGACCCGACCACCCCGCTCTCGGCCACCGAGGACCTGGCGCTGATCGCCGAACGCCTGAAGGCCATCGGCGTGCGCTTCGAGCAGTGGCAGGCCAGCGCGCCGGTGGCGCCGGGCGCCTCGCCCGAGGACGTGATGGCGGCCTACCGCGCCGACATCGACAAGCTGGTGGCCGAAAACGGCTTCAACAGCGTGGACGTGGTGTCGATCGCGCCCGACAACCCGAACAAGGACGCCGCCCGCGCCAAGTTCCTGGACGAGCACTACCACAAGGAAGACGAGGTGCGCTTCTTCGTGGCGGGCTCGGGCCTGTTTTCGCTGCACGTGGACGGCAAGGTGTACGAAGTGCGCTGCGAGGCCGGCGACCTGATCGGCGTGCCCGACGGCACCACCCACTGGTTCNNCGCGTAAATCCGTGGCAAAAAATAAGAGCCCCAGCGAAACCATGAAGACGATACTTACCGACATCGAAGGGACGACGAGCAGCATTTCGTTCGTGAAGGACGTGCTGTTTCCGTATGCGCGGCGGGCGCTGCCCGCGTTCGTGGCGGCGCATGGGCGGGAGCCGGAGGTGCGGCGCTGGCTGGACGTGGTGGCGGCCGAAAATGGCGGGCTGTGCCAGGACGAGATGATCGTCGAGACGCTGCAGGGCTGGATCGACGCCGACCGCAAGCACACCGCGCTCAAGGCCCTGCAGGGCATGCTGTGGGAGAAGGGTTACGGCAGCGCCGACTTCACCGCGCACATGTACCCCGACGCGGTCGAGGCGCTGGGCCGCTGGCACGCCGCCGGGCACCGCATCGCCGTGTATTCCTCGGGCTCGGTGCCGGCGCAGAAGCTGTTCTTCGGCCACAGCGACGCCGGCGACCTGACCCCGCTCATCTCCGGCTGGTTCGACACCGAAACCGGCGGCAAGCGCGAGGCGGAAAGCTATCGCCGCATCGTGTCGGCGCTGGGCGTTCCCGCCGCCGAAGTGCTGTTCCTGTCCGACGTGGTGGAAGAGCTCGACGCCGCCCGCGACGCCGGCCTGGGCACCGTGCTGCTCGACCGCCGCAACGATTACCCGCAGCCGCGCCTGGGCGAGGCCACGCACGGCCACGCGCGCGTCGAGAGCTTCGCCGACATCAGGCCCTGAACCGCGCCGCGCCGCTCAGTCGGCGCGGGTTTCCAGCCGGTACGTCGTGCTCGCCCCCACCTCGCCGCGCCAGCGGTCGAAGGCGCGCACTTCGATGCGGTGTTCGCCCTCGGCCAGGTCGGTGGGCAGCTTGCCGCGCCACAGGTGGGTGGGCGCTTCGGCTTCCGGCAGGCGGTCGTAGGCACGCAGCGTGTCGGCGGCATCGTCGAGCAGGTTCTCGCGGCGCAGCGCCGGGTCGGGTTCGGCCACGCGCTGCATGGGCCGCCATTCGCCGCCCGCGATGCGGTACTCCACCCGCGTATCGGACTCGGCCATGTAGACGTTGGCGTACACGCCGGCCGNNTGCAGGTGCATGGCCGCGTCGCCGCCGCCGGCCACGTGCCAGCGCAGGGAATACCCGCCTGCGGCGGTGAATTCGACGGTGGCGTAACCGTTCGGCGTGCCGTCGGACATGCGCGAATCGGGAATGCCGGCCGCGTCCTTCGGGCCACTCCAGTAACCACCGCAGGCGGCGCCCACGTTGTATTCGTGCAGCGGCTCCGCACCCTGCCAGCCGTCGGCCGGACCATGGCGGTGGTGGCGCTGCACGTGGCCGTGCGCAGTCAGCAGCAGCACCTTGCGGAAAGGCTTGAGCAGGGCGAACAGGCGTTCGCGGTCGGCGCGCCGGAAGGTTTCCTTGCCGGGCTCGTCGAAAAACGGGATGTGCGCCGCCAGCACCAGGCGCCGATCCTTCGGCAGCGTGGCCAGGTAGGCGGCCAGGAACTCGAACTGGCTTTCGCGCAGGCCGCCGATGTAGGCCGGCGACTGGCCCGGCCTGTAGATCACGTCGTCGAACACGATGAAGCTGGCCTGCGCTTCTTCCCAGGCGAAGGTGTCCGGGCCGAAGTGGCGGCGGAAGCTGCGCAGTGAGTCGTCGTCGGTGGCGGCGTCGAAGTCGAGGTCGTGGTTGCCGGCCGCGTGCAGCCAGGGGGTGCGCAGGCGCGCGGTGATGCGGTTCATGGCCGGGTACAGGGCCAGGTCGTCGCTGACCACGTCGCCCAGCGTCAGGCCCAGGTCGGCCGCGCGCTCGCCGCCCGCCTTGGCCACGAGCGGCGCCACGATGTCGCGTTCGTAGTAGCCCACGTCCTTGCCGGTCCTGGGCTGCGGGTCGCCGAACACCAGCACGCGCAGCGGCGCGGCGGCGTCGGTGGCCACGCGGCGCAGGGCGAAATCACGGCAGGCGGGCGCGGCCGGCGCGATGCCGCCGAAACGCAGCGCCGGGCCCGGCGCGCGCTGCACGTGGCGCCAGAACACCGGCAGGCCATCGTCGCCAGTCGGGAAGGCGAAACCCGCGGGTTTCACCACGAACACGGTGTGGTCGGAGGCCAGCGGCAGCGACCNNCCAGCCGGCGGCCGTCGGACACGAGCACGCCGGCCAGCGGCACGTCGCCCGGGCCGCGCTGGCCGTCGCCGTCGCGGTCTTCGAACACCGTGCCGGCATTGCAGGCCGGGGCCAGTGCGTGGGCGGGCGCGCTGGCGGCCAGCGCGATGGCAAGCAGGAACAGGCGCATGCGGCGCTCCCTCGGGACTGCGCCGATTATCGCCGGGACGGGCTCAGCGCGCAGCGGCGGCGTGGCGGTCGCGCAGCACGGCCTCCACGTCGGCCAGGCCGAGGCCACGCGAGCGCAGCAGGACGGTCAGGTGGAAAACCAGGTCGGCGGCTTCGCCCAGCAGCGCGGCGTCGTCCTGCACCACCGCCGCCAGCGCGGTTTCCACGCCCTCCTCGCCCACTTTCTGGGCGATTCGGCGCGGGCCGGCTTCGAAGAGTTTGGTGCTGTAGCTGCCCTCGGGGCGCTCGCGCTCGCGGCGGGCGACGAGGGCATCGAGCTCGGCCAGGAAATCGCCAGGCGCGCCCGGAAAGCAGCTGGTGCGGCCGAGGTGGCAGGTGGGGCCGCGCGGCGTGGCCTGCACCAGCAGGGTGTCGGCGTCGCAGTCGGTTTCCAGCGACACCAGATCCAGCACGTCGCCGCTGCTCTCGCCCTTCATCCACAGGCGCTGCTTGCTGCGGCTGTAGAAGGTTACGCGGCGCGTGGCCAGCGTGGCCTCGAGCGCGGCGCGGTCCATGTAGCCCAGCATCAGCACGCGGCGGGTGCAGGCGTCCTGCACCACGGCCGGCAGCAGGCCCTGCTGCTTGTCCCAGGCCAGGGCTTGGATTTCATCAGGCGACATCGCGCACCTCGATGCCCTGCGCACGCAGGGCGGTCTTGAGTTCGGGGATCCGGACGGCGCCGGAGTGGAAGACGCTGGCGGCCAGCGCGGCGTCCACGTCGGCGTCGAGGAAGGCGGCGGCGAAGTGCTCCGCCGCGCCGGCGCCGCCCGAGGCCACCAGCGGCACGCGGCAAATGGCGCGCACGGCGCGCAGCTGCTCCAGGTCGTAACCCTGCCGCACGCCGTCGGCACCCATGCAGTTGAGCACGATCTCACCGGCGCCCAGGGCCTGCGCCTCGGCCACCCAGTCGAGCGTGCGGCGCGGCAGCGCGCGGGTGCGGTCGGGGTCGCCGGTGTAGGCGCGCACGCGCCATTCGCCGTCGGCGTCGCGCAGGCTGTCCACGCCCACCACCACGCACTGCACGCCGAAGGCCTGGGCCAGCTCGCTGATCAGTTCGGGCCGCTCAAGCGCCGGCGTGTTCACCGACACCTTGTCGGCACCGGCGTGCAGCACCGCGCGCGCCTGCGCCACCGAGCGGATGCCGCCCGCCACACAGAACGGGATGTCGATCAGGCGCGCCACGCGCTCCACCCAGCCCACGTCCACCGCGCGGCCCTGCGGGCTGGCGGTGATGTCGTAGAACACCAGCTCGTCGGCGCCCTCGTCGCGGTAGCGCAGCGCCAGGTCTTCGATGGCGCCCATGACCACGTGGTCGCGGAAGCGCACGCCCTTCACGACCTGGCCGTCGCGCACATCGAGGCAGGGAATCAGGCGGCGGCTCAGCATGGCCGCGCCTCCGCCAGCGCGGCGGGCAGCGCCAGCCGGCCTTCGAGCAGGGCCTTGCCCAGCACGATGCCGCGGCAGCCGGCCTCGCGCGCGGCCACCACGTCGGCCACGTCGCGGGCGCCGCCCGAGGCCTGCACTTCCACCCGCGGGAAACGCGCGCACAGGTAGCGGTAGAGGTCGAGGTTGGGGCCGGAAAGCATGCCGTCGCGGGCGATGTCGGTGCACAGCAGGTGGCGCAGCCCGACTTCGGCGTAGGCTGCGGCCAGCACGTCGAGCTCCTTTTCGCCGGGCTCGGTCCAGCCGTGCACGGGCAGGCGCCAGCGGCCTTCGTCGTCGCGGCGGGTGTCGAGCGCCAGGGTGATGCGGTCGGCGCCGTAGCGGGCCACCCACGAGGCCACGCGGCCGGGTTCGCGCACGGCGAGCGAGCCGATCACCACGCGGTCGGCGCCGGCCTTCAGCAAGGCCTCGACGTCGGCTTCGCCGCGCACGCCGCCGCCGGTCTGCACCTTCAGGCGGGTTTCGGATTTCAGGCGCGCCAGCAGCGGCGCCAGCGTGTAGCCGCCGGCGCGGGCCGCGTCCAGGTCCACCAGGTGCAGCCAGGCGGCGCCGTCGGCGGCGTACTGCTTCGCCAGCGCCAGCGGGTCGGCCGGGTAGCGGGTTTCGCGGCCGTAGTCGCCCTGCACCAGGCGCACCACGGCGCCGTCGCGCACGTCGATGGCCGGGTAGATCGTGTAGGTGTTCATGCGACGCCGGACTCCAGGAAGTTCGCCAGCAGGCGTGCGCCCACCGCGCCCGAACGCTCGGGGTGGAACTGCGCGCCGGCGACGTTGCCGCGCTGCACGACGGCGGCGAAGGGCTGGCCATGCACGCTTTCGGCCACGGTGTCGGCGGTGACGGGCGCGGCGTAGCTGTGCACGAAGTAGGCCTGGGCGCCGTCGGCGATGCCGCGCAGCAGCGGGCTCTCGCGCCGCGCCTGCAGCCGGTTCCAGCCCATGTGCGGCACGCGCACGCCGGGCGATTCCGGCATGCGCCGCACCTGGCCGGGGATCAGGCCCAGGCAGGTTTCGCCGCCCTCCTCCGAGCCTTCGAACAGCAGCTGCATGCCAAGGCAGATGCCCAGCAGCGGCTGCCGCAGTTCGCGCAGCGGCTGCACCAGGCCCAGCTCGCGCAGGCGCGCCATGCCCGGGCCGGCGGCGCCGACGCCGGGCAGGATCACGCGGTCGGCGGCGGCGATCACCGCGGCGTCCCCGCTCACCGCCGGCTCCACGCCCAGGCGCTGCAGCGCATAACGCACCGAGCCCAGGTTGGCCCCGCCCGAGTCCACCAGCACGACGTTCACAGCATGCCCTTGGTGCTCGGCAGGTCGTTGCCCTGGCGGCGGATGGCCTTGCGCAGCGCGCGCGCCACCGCCTTGAAGCAGGCTTCGACCTGGTGGTGGGTGTTTTCGCCCTGCACGCGCAGGTGCAGGCTCAGGCCCGCCTCGTCACTGAGCGAACGGAAGAAGTGCGGCACCAGTTCGGTGGACAGGCCACCGACTTCGGGCCGGCTGAAGTGGCCTTCGAACACGAAGTACGGACGGCCCGACAGGTCCACCGCCGCGCCCGCCAGCGTTTCGTCCATGGGCAGGGTGATGGCGCCGCGGCCCACCGAATCGCCGTAGCGGGATACGCCGCGCTTGTCGCCCAGCGCCTGCTTCAGCGCCTGGCCCAGCGCGAGGCCGCAGTCTTCGACGGTGTGGTGTTCGTCGATGTGCAGGTCACCCGTGCAGTCGAGCTCGAGCGCGAAACCGCCGTGTTTGCCCAGCTGCTCGAGCATGTGGTCGAAGAAGCCGTGGCCGGTGCGCACGCGCGGGTCGCTGGCGCGGTCCAGGTCCACCGACACGCGCACCTTCGTTTCCTTGGTCTTGCGCTCGACCACCGCCGTGCGCGGGGCATCCACCAGCGCGTGGGCGATGCTGGCCCAGGTTTCGAAGCCCGGGCCGAGCCGGAAGCCGCGGCAGCCCAGGTTGCGCGCGAGCTGCAGGTCGGTTTCGCGGTCGCCCACGACCACCGAGTTGGCCAGGTCGATGCCGCGGTCGCGCAGGTAATGCATCAGCATGCCCACGCCCGGCTTGCGGGTGGGCTTGTTCTCGTGCTCGAGGCTTTCGTCCACCAGCACTTCGCGGAAGCGGATGCCCTGCGATTCAAGCAGCTGCATCATCAGCGCGTGCGGCCCTTCGAAGTTCTCGCGCGGGAAACTTTCCGTGCCCAGGCCGTCCTGGTTGGTGACCATGACGAACTCGAAGCCGGCGTCGCGCAGCCGCAGCAGCGCGGGGATCATGCCCTCGACGAAGCGCAGCTTGGCGTAGCTGTCGATCTGGAAATCGGCCGGTTCCTCGATCAGGGTGCCGTCGCGGTCGAGGAAAGCAATGCGCGTGCCGCTCATGCCGCCGCCCTCCCCGCCTGCAGCGCCGCCACCACGGCGTCGTTCTCCTCGGGGCGGCCAATGCTGATGCGAAGCGCATCGCCCAGCTGCGGCGAGGCGCGCATGTCGCGCACCACCACCCCGGCGGCCAGCAGCCGCGCGAACGCGGCCTCGGCGTCGTCGAAGCGCACCAGCAGGTAGTTGCCCTGCGAGGGATACACGCGGCGCACGCCCGGGCAGGCGGCCAGCTCGGCGCGCAGGCGCTCGCGCTCGGCGCGCACGGTCTGCACCTGCGCCCGGGTGACGGCCAGCGCCGGTTCGGACAGGCCGGCCAGCGCCATCTGCACGCAGGGCGACGGCAGCGGGTACGGCGCCTGGCAGTTGCGCAGCACCGCCACCAGCGCCGGGTCGGCCAGCAGGCAGCCGATGCGCGCCGCAGCCAGCGCGTGTGCCTTCGACAGCGTGCGCAGCACGGCCAGGTTGGGCTGGGCGGATATTTNNCGGCCAGGCGCCGGGCCAGGGCCAGCAGGTCGGCCGGCGGCACGGCCTGGCCGGTGGGATTGGCGGGCGAGCAAACGAACACCAGCTTGGCGCCGCTGGCGACGGCGGCGCTGGCCAGGCCGTCGAGGTCGAGCTCGAAGCCGGCGGCGGTGTCGCGCAGCGGCACTTCCACCAGCGGCGCGCCCTGCAGGCGCGCGCTCACCGCATACATGCCGAACACCGGCGGCGCCACCACCACGGCGTCGCGGCCGGGGTTGCACAGCGCACGCACCAGCAGGTCGATGGCCTCGTCGCTGCCGCGGCCCACCAGCACCTGCTCGGCGCGCACGCCGTACAGCGTGGCCAGTCGGGCGCGCAGTTCGGCCGGCTGCGGGTCGGGGTAACGGTTGGCGCCGCTGCCGGCGTCGGCCGGGTTGCGCCAGGCGCTCTCATTGGCGTTGAGCCAGATCGAACCCGTCACCGCCGCGCGTCGCGCCGAGCTGTAGCCCGCGAATCCGCGCAGGTCCTCGCGCACCAGGTCCAGAAGCGCGCTCATGCCTGCACCTCCAGGCGCCGCAGCACCGACTGCGCGTGCGCCTCCAGCCCTTCGGCGCGCGCCATTTCCACCGCGCAGGGGCCGATGGCGGCCAGGCCGGCCCGGCTCACTTCCTGGAAGCTGATGGCCTTCTGGAAGCTCTGCACGCTCACGCCGCTCCAGGCGCGCGCGGCGCCGTAGGTGGGCAGCACGTGGTTGGTGCCGGAGCAGTAGTCGCCCAGGCCCTCGGGCGCGTAGTCACCCAGGAACACCGAGCCGGCGCTGAGCACGGCATCGAGCCAGCGGCGCGGTTCGCGCACGGCCAGGATCAGGTGTTCGGGGGCGTAGTCGTTGCTGAGCGCGAAGGCCTCGTCGAGCTGGCCGACGACGATCAGGCGCGCGTGCTCCAGCGCCGCGGTGGCGATGGCCTCGCGCGGCAGCTCGGCTACCTGGCGCGCCACTTCCGCGGCCACGGCCTCGGCCAGCACGGCCGAATCAGTGGCCAAAATCCCCTGCGAATCGGGGCCGTGCTCGGCCTGCGACAGAAGATCCGCCGCCACGTGCACCGGCGGCGCGCCCGCGTCGGCGATCACCAGCACTTCGGAAGGACCGGCCGGCATGTCGATGGCCGGGCCGTCCGGGCGCTCCGCGGACTGGCGCTTGGCCTCGTCCACGTAGGCGTTGCCGGGGCCGACGATCTTGTCGACCTGCGGCACGGTTTGCGTGCCGTAGGCGAGCGCGGCCACCGCCTGCGCGCCGCCGATGGTGAAC
>DNNT01000286.1:0-1052 GCA_003497545.1 Arenimonas sp.
AAGCGCTGCAGCGCGGCCAGGCCACCGGCGTGGTCGAAGTGCGCGTGCGAATTGAGCAGGAAGCGCACGTCCCGGATGTCGAAGCCCAGCGTGGCGACGTTGGCGGCGATCAGCGGCGCCGACTGCGGCAGCGCCCCGTCGATCAGCACCAGGCCCTTGGGCGTGGCCACCAGCACGGCGCTCAGCCCCTTCGTGCCCACGTACCAGCTGTCGCCATGCAGCCGGAACGGCGCCTGCGGCTGGTTCCACTCGGCGCAGGCGCCGCATTCGATCGGCGCGGTGTCGGCCGCCGTGGCGGCAAGGGTGGCGGCAATCAGCAAGAAGCCGGGCATAGCAAGCTCCAAAAATGGGGTCAGAGAACATANNAATATGTTCTCTGACCCCATTTCAGGGGGCGGCTTGACTGGCGCTGCGGCCTGTCGGACTGTGGCGGCGCGATGCCCGCCGCGCCCGCCACCGCGTGAAGACGACGCCTGCCCTCGCGGGGCGGGAGGAGCTGCGCGCCTGGCGCCTGTCCCGGGTCGTCCGCGACACCTACGACCGCTCCAAGCTGGCCGGTTTCCTCTACCTGTTCGGCTGGGCCGTGGTGGCCTGGCTGGCCGGTGCGCAGGACTTCGCGCCCATGCCCACGCTGGCCATGGCGGGCGGTTTCCTGCTGCTGGGNNGATGACACCGAGGCCAACCGCCGCTGGCTGCGCCACTACGCCTGGGTGCTGCCGCTGGCGCCGCTGGCCTGGTCGGCCGTGCAGGCCTGGATGCTGCTCGACCCGCGCTTCAGCGAGCAGGTGCGCATGGTGTCGCTGATCGCCACCATCGGCTATGCCACCGTGTTCGTGAACGTCTACACCACCGTGCGCGCCTTCGCGGTGGTCGGCGCCGGGGCGCTGTTCCTGCCGGCGCTGGCGCTGCTGTGGAGCCAGCCCTCGCAGCGCGCGCTGGCGGTGGCGATGAGCTTCTACGCGCTGTACCTGGTGGGCGCGCTGCTGCGAACGCACGCCGAATACCGCCGCCGCCTCGACCTCGACCTGGCCCTGCGCCAGCAGCGCGACCTC
>DNNT01000286.1:1090-5282 GCA_003497545.1 Arenimonas sp.
AACGACCGCCACGGCCACGCCGTCGGCGACGCCTGCCTGAAAGCCATCGCCGATCGCCTGCAGCGCGCCTTCCCGCCGCCGCGGGCGCTGCTGGCGCGGCTCGGCGGCGAAGAGTTCGGCGTGCTCTTCGATGGCCCCGAAGCCGAAGCGCGCCAGGCCGCCGAAGCCTTCCGGCACGCACTGGCGATCGGCCTGCTCGACGTGGAAGGGCAGCGCCTGCCGGTGACCGTGAGCATCGGCGTGGGCGGCTTCGACCCAGTGCGCCATGGCGACGGCGACGGCCTGTACCGCGCCGTGGATGCCGCGCTTTACGCCGCCAAGGCCGACGGCCGCGACCGCGTCGCCGTCGGCGGCTGAGCCCGCCGCGCTAAACTCGTGCCCCCTCGTTTCCTGGGCCCGCCCGTGCCGCACGGCCACCCCGACCCCGCGCTCGACACCCTGTTCCTGCCGCTCGACAGCGGCGCGCTGGCCTGGCCGGCGCCCGGCGAAACCCTGTTCCTGCGCGCCCGCGCCGGCGTGGCGCTCAATGCCGCGCGCGCGCACCGCCCGGTGTGCGAGCAGGGCTTCAAGCCCTGGGCCGACGTGCTGGCGAAGGAAGGCTTCGCGGTGTCGGACGCCAACGGCGGCCAGTTCCCACTGGTGCTGCTGCTGCCCACGCGCCAGCGCGAGGAATCGCGCGCGCTGCTGGCGCGCGCGGTTTCGCAGGCGCGGCGCGGCGGCGTGGTGCTGGCCTGCGCGTCGAACAAGGAAGGCGGCCGTTCGCTGCAGGATGACCTCGTGCGCCTGGCCGGCCCCGTGCACGTGCTCAGCAAGAACCATTGCCGCGCCGTCTGGACCGCGCCGCTGGGCGAGGCGGTGGACCGCGCGCTGCTCCAGGAATGGCTGGNNACGCGCCGCGTCCCATCCTGGAGGGGCGCTTCCGCAGCCGCCCGGGCCTGTTCGCCTGGGACCGCATCGACGCGGCTTCGGCGCTGTTGGCGGCGAACCTGCCGGCCGACCTGGCTGGCCACGGCGCCGACCTCGGCGCGGGCTGGGGCTACCTGTCCAGCGAAGTGCTGGCGCGCTGTCCGGGCGTCACCGCGCTCGACCTGTTCGAAGCCGAAGCCCGGGCGCTGGCGCTGGCGCGCGAGAACCTGGCCGGCGCGCGCCTTTCGCCCGGCTTCCACTGGCATGACGTCACCGCGGGCCTGCCGGGCCGCTACGACTTCATCGTCAGCAACCCGCCCTTCCACCAGGGCCGCGCCGACCAGCCCGAGCTGGGTCGCGCCTTCATCGCCGCCGCGGGCGCCGCGCTGCGGCCGGGCGGGCGGCTGTGGCTGGTGGCCAACCGCCACCTGGCCTACGAACAGGCGCTGGCGGAGGGTTTTTCCAGCGTGCGCAAGGCGGCCGACGCCGACGGCTTCAAGGTGATCGAAGCGGTGAAGGGAATCGCATGAAACTGGTCAAGCTCATCGCCAATCTGGGTTACGGCAGCCGCAAGCAGGTGGCGCTGATGTTCCGCGAGGGTCGCATCACCGACCCCGCGGGCGAGGTGCTGTACGCCGACGACGCGGTGGCGCACGCCGACGTGCGCGTGGACGGCGAGCCGCTGGACCCGCCGCAGGGCTTGCTGCTGGTGCTGCACAAGCCGGTGGGCTACACCTGTTCCACCAAGGACCCGGGCCGCGTGGTGTACGACCTGCTGCCGCCGCGTTTCCGCCTGCGCGACCCGATCCTGTCCACCGTGGGCCGGCTCGACCGCGACACCTCGGGCCTGCTGCTGATGACCGACGACGGCGCGCTGCTGCACCGGATCACGTCGCCGAAATCGCACCTGCCCAAGGTGTACGAGGCCACGCTGGCCAGCGACCTGCGCGGCGACGAGGCCGAGGTTTTCGGCAGCGGCACGCTGATGCTGGAATCGGAAAAGACGCCGCTGGCGCCCGCCGGCTTCGAGGCCCTGGGCCCGCGACGTGCGCGCATCACGCTGGTGGAAGGCCGCTACCACCAGATCCGGCGCATGTTCGCCGCGGTGGGCAACCACGTGGAAACCCTGCACCGGCACACCTTGGGCGGACTCGGCTTGGGCGAGCTGCCCGCTGGCCAGTGGCGCCTCCTGGATGAAACCGACCGCGCCGCATTGTTTTCGCCGAAAGTGCCCTTGTAGGAGCGGCTTCAGCCGCNNGCTTCGCGGCTGAAGCCGCTCCTGCAGTGGCGGCAACGCAATGCGCGATTCGCCGCGCGCTCAGTCGCGGAAGTTGTCGAACTGCAGCGGGATCTCGAAGTCGGACTTCTTCAGCAGCGCGATGGCGTCCTGCAGGTCGTCGCGCTTCTTGCCGCTGACGCGCAGTTTGTCGCCGTTGATCTGCGCCTCGACCTTGAGCTTGGCCTCCTTCAGCGTGGCCACGATCTTCTTGGCCAGCTTCTGCTCGATGCCCTGCTTGATGGTGACCTTCTGGCGCGCCTGGGCCAGGTTCACCTCGGGCTCGGCCACGTCCAGGCAGCGGATGTCGATGCCGCGCGCCACCAGCCGGCCGCGCAGGATGTCGAGCATCTGCTTGAGCTGGAAGTCGCTGGGCGCCTTCTGGGTGACCACGAAGCCGTCCAGCTCGAAGCTGGCGTCCTGGCCCTTGAAGTCGAAGCGGTTGCCGAGTTCGCGGTTGGCGGTGTCCACGGCGTTGGTGAGTTCGTGCTTGTCGACTTCCGAGACGACGTCGAAGGAGGGCATGGCGGTATCGGTGGTGAGGGGCTTGCGCGGATTCTAGCCGAGCCCGCGCGGCCGCCGCACCGGGCTGAACGGCCGCAAACGTTCACATGGACCAAACGGCGGATTCAACGCGAATTCAGTGCCCCGGCCCAAGTATCGGCCCCGTGGACGGCAACCGCCGCCACGCCCGAACCCCGAGGGACCCGACATGAAAAAGTTGATGCTGGCTTCGATGACCCTGCTCCTGGCCGGCGCCACCGCCGTGCCGGCGTTCGCCGACGACGACAAGCGCAGCGTGGGCGGCTCGTACGCCACGCAGGGCGGCAAGGGCCCCTACCGCGAGGATCGCGAGGAGCGCCGCGAGGAGCGTCGTGACGATCGTCAGGATCGCCGCGAGAACCGCCGCGACGACCGCCAGGACTGGCGCGCCGATCGCCGCGACGACCGCCAGGACTGNNGTCGGGTTACCGTGCCTACCGCTGGCAGGTGGGCCACCGCCTGCCGCCGGCCTACTACGGCCGCCCGTACTACGTGGACTACCGCCACTACCGCCTGCCGCCGCCGCCCTACGGCTACCACTGGGTGCGCGTGGACCGCGACGTGGTGCTGGTCGCGGCGGCCACCGGCCTGATCCTGGACGTGCTGTACGGCCTGTACTACTGAGCCGGCGTCCTTCCCCGTTTGACTCCATGGGCCGGCCTTGCCGGCCCTTTTTTTTGCCTCAGCCCGGCGCGTCGAACAGCCCGCCCTGCGGTGGCAGCTCGTCATTGCGGCGGAAGTTCGCCAGGCCCACGCCGACCAGGCGGTAGCGCGTGCGCGCCGGCAGTTCCACGCGCTGGCGCAGCTCCAGCGCGATTTCGGTGAACTGCGCCAGCGACGAGGGCGGCGAGGCCGGCGTGAGGCTGCGGGTGAGGATGCGGAAGTCGGCGGTCTTGAGCTTGAGCACCACGGTGCGCGGGCTACGTTCGAGCTCGCGCTTCGCGCCGGCCCAGGCCTTTTCGGCGAGGCGGCGGATGGCGTCGCCGGTTTGCTCCAGCGGCACGTCGTGTTCGAAGGTGTCCTCGGCGGACACCTGGGTGGTGGGGCGTTCGCTTTCCACCGGGTGTTCGTCGATGCCGAGCGAAAGCTCGTGCAGGCGCCGGCCCCAGCGGCCGAATCGGCGCTCGAGTTCGTTGCCGCCGTGCGCGCGCAGCTGGCCGACGGTGGTGATGCCCAGCGCCTGCAGCCGCGATTCCATCACCTTGCCCACGCCGGGCAGTTTTCCCACCGGCAGCGGGGCCAGGAAATCGAGCACCATCGCCGGCTTCACCACGAACTGGCCGTCGGGCTTGCGCCAGTCGCTGGCGATCTTGGCCAGGAACTTGTTGGGCGCGATGCCGGCCGAGGCGGTGAGCCGGGTTTCCTCGCGGATGGCGGCGCGGATGGCTTCGGCCACGGCGGTGGCGCTGGCCAGGCCCTGCTTGTTTTCGGTGACGTCGAGGTAGGCCTCGTCGAGCGACAGCGGTT
>DNNT01000209.1 GCA_003497545.1 Arenimonas sp.
TCGACAAAACCGGCACGCTCACGCTGGGCCGCCCGCGCCTGGTGCGCGCCGACGCCGTCGGCGACGGCGACGTGCAAGCACTGCAGCGCATCGCCGCCGCGCTCGAAGCCAATGCCGGCCACCCGCTGGCCGCGGCCTTCGCCGATGGCGCAGTGCCGGTGGCCTCGCAGGTGGTGGCCGCGCCCGGGCAAGGCGTGTCGGGCACGGTGGACGGGCGCGAATGGCGCCTGGGCCGCGCCGAGTTCGCCTGCGCCGGCCAGGACGACGGTGCGCTCTGGCTGGGCGACGGCGCCCGCGCCTTCGCCCGCTTCGAAGTGGCCGACCCGCTGCGCCCGGATGCGCGCGAAGCCGTGGCCGCGCTGCGTGAGCTCGGCCTGGCGCCGCGCCTGCTCAGCGGCGACGGCCAGGCCACGGTGGCCGCCGTGGCCACCGAAGTGGGCATCACCGACTTCCATGCGCGGCAGTCGCCCGAAGACAAACTCGCCGCCGTGCGCGCGCTGCAGGCCGCCGGCCACCGCGTGCTGGCCGTGGGCGACGGCATCAACGACGCNNCCATGGCCGCCGGCGCGCCGCTGGCGCATCGTTCGGCCGGGCTGGTGCTGGCCGGCAGCGCGCTGATGCGCCTGCCCGAATCGGTGGCGCTGGCGCGCCGCTGCCGCCGCATCATCCACCAGAACCTGGGCTGGGCCCTGGCCTACAATGTGGTGGCCCTGCCGTTCGCGGCGCTGGGCTGGGTGACGCCGGGGCTGGCCGCGCTGGGCATGGCGGCGTCGTCGCTGGTGGTCACCGCCAACGCGCTGCGCCTGGGGCGCGCGCCCCGAGGCAATGAATGAACATCCTGCTGGCCCTGATCCCGATTTCCCTGCTGCTGCTCGGCGCCGCCATCTGGGCCTTCCTGTGGGCCGTGCGCGGCGGCCAGTTCGACGACCTCGACACGCCCGCGCTCGACATGCTGCGCGACGAAGACCGCCCCGCCCCGCCGCGCACGCCCGCGCCGCCCGCGCGCCCCGACGGCGACTGATGCCGGTCGACCTGCTCACCCTCGGCGCCGCCCTGCTCACCGGCCTGCTCGGCGGCGTGCACTGCGTGGCCATGTGCGGCGGCATCGCCACCGGCCTGGCCGCCACGTCGGCGAAACAGGGCCTGGGCAATGCCTTCGCGCTCAACGGCGGCCGCGTGCTGGGTTACACGCTGGCCGGCGCGCTGGTCGGCGGCTTCGGCGGCGGCCTGCTGCTGCTCGCACGCTCCGACGGCCTGGCCACCACGCTGCGCGTGGCCATGGGCGCGGTGCTGCTGATGGTGGCCGTGCGCCTGCTCTGGCCGCACCGCCTGGGTTTCCTTTCGCGCGGCGGCGCCGGCCTGTGGAAGCTGCTGCGGCCGCTGCAGGCGAAGCTGCCCGCGGCGGGCCCGCTGCGCCCCTGGGCCACCGGCATGCTCTGGGGCTGGCTGCCCTGCGGCCTGTCCACCACGGTGCTGGCCGCAGCCTGGCTGGAAGCGAGCGCGCTGCACGGCGCCCTCATCATGGCCGCCTTCGGCCTGGGCACCATGGCCACGATGGTGCCGGTTACCTGGAGCGGCGCGCGCCTGGGCGGACTGCTCGCGAAACGCGCCTGGCGCGTGGGCGCCGCGTCGCTGGTGGCGCTGGCGGGCCTGGTCACCATGGCCGGGCCTTGGCTGGCCGGGCAGCCGGCCATCCACGCGGTGCTTGAGGCGATGGGGTGCCGGTCGGTCTAGGGACCAGGGCTTCCGCTATCGGCCAGAAGCGGGCATCAGGACTTGACGAGCAATTGGCCCAACGAACTCATCCAAACCGAGCCAGCTCCTGCATGCATTAAGTAGCTCTGGTTAGTGAGCTCAGAGCACCAGTGCAAGCAGGTTCTCGATCAGCTCTTTAAGCTCAGATCGTCGTTGATCGCCTTCTCCGTACGCTGAACGGTGAAGGATTCGATCAGACGTCATGAGTGGCCAGAACTTGCTGATCACGTCATCAGCCTTGACCCCAACCGCTTGACCGATGATCTTCTTGGCGTCGCAAGTATCAGTGAAATTGACCAATACACCGGTTTCGGAATGGATCAAGTCAGGGCACAGGTAGTTCTCAACTTCCCGCTTGCGCGTCAGATAACAGGAGCGCCCCTGAGCCTCTACTTCTTGTTTGCGCTTAGCGATGGAAGCTACCTGTTCTGGACTTCCGCCAGTATCAGAGTCGAGAAAAACGCACCAAGGAAGCCCGAGGTCATCGGCCAGATTGAGTGTGACCCAGTGCTTCACGCTGCCACAGCCTCCAATCAAAATTGGCACGATGCCGGCCTCCTCCAGGCTGGAGCCAACGTGCCCACTAGCTCTTAGAGTGTTGGCGGTATGCCGGAGGAAGATGACGTCTGCTTTACCTTCCACCAGCACGACACCCTTTGCCCGCTCCATCCCGGTTTCAGGGAGTACGCCAAGACTCTCGGCAGCTTCTTTGAGAACATCGTCGCTGGGCAGTTTGACGATCGGTTCGCCGTTCTCACCCTTCGTTACGTAACGCACGCCGTTAATGGGAACCAGACCGGCAAGTGCAGGGACGTGCGTAGTGATGATGATCTGCCGGTTGGGCTGGTTTGAGAGTTCCAGTAGTGCCCTCATCAGCATCACCTGGTAGTTCGGGTGCTGGGATGTCTCCGGTTCTTCGATGGCGTAAATCACATTGCGCTGGGATTCTTCTGCCGCCTTTTCCGCCTCGGCACGGAAGAAGTTGAGCAGGATCAATCGGCGGACTCCGCTGCCGCGCTTATTGATCGGGATGCCGTTCTCACCATCCAAGGTGAAGCTGAAGCTCCACTTGGGCTTCTCCTTGAAGCGCGGCGTCAGTTCGTTGGCCAGCTCGGGAGCCATTTCCCGCAGCTTGTCGAGGGTGCGCGTGGCGACATCCAACACGCTGACTTCGATTTTCTGCTCTAGCGCCGTGATTTGGTCCTGCAGAGCAGCCTGGGCTTCCCTGACCGCCTGCTGTAGTGGATTCTTAGCCTCGGCATCGCCATCACTGCTCTCGCGGTCCGCCTTGAACAAGGCAAATGTGGGTAGCTGCGCCTCGATTTTATCCCAAATAGACTTGCTTTCAGCCGAAAGCCCTTTGCTGACGTCGAGCAGAGTGTCCTGACAGATGATGGGCTGGCTTGCCACCCGAATGGCCTGGCGCCACTGCGAGGCAACGCGCTTGTCCGCCACCTGCTCGGTGATGCCGCGCTGTTCACCGAGCTTCTTTAGGTCGGACATTTTCAGGCTCAGAAGCCCGGCCAGCTCTTTATCAGCAGGATGCTCACAACGAATCGCGGTACGCTCCAGTTTGCCGGTGCTAGCCTTGAAGAATTTGACGATTTCTAAAGCACCGTCGACATTTAGGAGGTACTCCTGCGCCAACGATGTTTCGGCGTCCTCATCCAGCACAAGGTTTCCAGGTAGATCATCGAACTCACAGGCGATCTCGAACTGCTCGGCGCCTTCGGTCAGACTGAAGCAGTTCATATCACTCTTATCGACCTTGACGTCTCCGCTATCGAAGAAGATCGCCAAGGCTTCAAGAATGGTCGATTTTCCATAGTCATTGCGACCAACGATCCCGGTCATGGCCTCGTCGATAGGGATAGATGTGGTGGTGCGATAGCCGCGGAAATTGGTAAGACTTACTGACTTGAGGCGCATCGCGAACTTCCGTTAGTGAAATGCGATTGAAATTAGAGGGTTGATTCGCCCGAAAAGGGACTTAGCTCTGGCCCCATGGCTACTACAGAAGATGGAGTTCGACGTCCGCTTTGGGTCGAGAGCCGACCTAGCGTGCGGGGCGGAGTCCCAACTACTTTCCGACTGACTTCTCGATCGATCCTATGCTCATCGGCAGCACGCCACTCTGGATTCAGATCTTTTCGATCACCAAGGTCCAGCGGGTGCGCTGCAATCCCGTGGTGGCATCCGGAATCATCTGCGGAAACTGCGAGATCACCTTCCAGCCCTTCTTGTAGATCTCGGGAATGGTGGTGTCTTTGCCAGCCGCGAGGCACTCGAACCGGGTGTCGTTGCTAAGGGCCTGCCCATGCTCCGACGTTGGCTGAACGGTCTTTGCGATGCACACTTCACCATCGGCGGCCGAAGCCACCATCGGGGCCGCAAGCAGGACGGCAAGAACCAGCTTCTTCATGGGCCTTACTCCTCGGTAGTGACGGCAGGTTGTCGGACGCGGCGGCAAGCCTCGACTGGCCACTCAGTCTTGCGTCCTACCTGCACCTTACCGAAGGCAACGCAGCCAGGGACCCACCCCAGCCATCGGCGAGGCCCGAGAATTTTTCTCCGCCCAGGGTGGGACAGCCAGCAACGCGCTGGATACGCGGCTCGTCGCGGCCACGACCTATCGCTGCGCCTTACCCTTCCCCGCCGCCGGCGTCTGCACCNNCGCGGTCGATGATCTTCAGCTGCCGGCCGCGCACGGCGATGATGCCGTCGTCCTGCAGCTTGGTCAGCGTGCGGCTGACGGTTTCAATGACCAGGCCCAGGTAGCTGGCGATGTCCTCGCGGCTCATCGGCAGCGTGAACATCTCGCCCGGCAGGCCCAGCAGCTTGTAGCGCTCGGACAGGCCGTGCAGGAACAGCGCCACGCGCTCGTGCGCCTGCTTGCGGCCCAGCATTTCCAGGTGGCTCTGGTCGCGGTTGATGCCCTGGCCGATGATGCGCAGCAGCTGGTGCTGCAGGCCCGGGATCTGCCGGCAGATGGACTCGAGCTGCGACAGCGGGATCTCGCACACCGTGGCCTGGGTCAGCGCCTCGGCTTCGCAGGCGTGGCGGCCCTGGCCCATGGCGTCCAGGCCCATCAGCTCGCCCGGCAGGTGGAAACCCACCACCTGCTGCTCGCCCTCGGAATCGATGGCCACGGTCTTGAACGCGCCCTCGCGCGCCACGTACAGCGAACCCAGCGGCTGGCCGGCGCGGAACAGCGTGTCGCCGCGCGCCAGCGGCCGGCGCGCGCGCACGATCTCGTCGAGCTGCTGCAGGTCGCTGCTGCCGATGCCCGCGGGCAGGCACAGCACGTGCAGCGAGCACTGCGCGCAGCTGTGGCGAAGCCTTTCGAGGTCGAGCACGTCGGCGGCCACGGTCACTCCTGCCCTGCCGTCCAGCGCTTGAGCCAGGCGTTGACGGTGTCGTGCCAGAGCACGCTGTTGTTGGGCTTGAGGATCCAGTGGTTTTCGTCCGGGTAGACCAGCAGCTGGCTCTCGATGCCCTGGCGCTGCGCGGCGCTGAACGCCGCCAGGCCCTGCTCCACCAGCACGCGGTAGTCGAGCTGGCCGTGGATGACCAGCATCGGCGCCTTCCACCTGGCCACGTGGTTGCGCGGGTTGAAGCGCTCGTAGTTCTGCGGCGCCTGCACCGGCGTACCGCCGTTCTCCCACTCGGAGAACCACAGCTCTTCGGTGTTGAAGCCCATCATGTGGGTGTCGAACACGCCGGCGTGGTTGACCAGGCACTTGAAGCCGTCCGGCCAGTTGCCGGCGATCCAGGCCACCATGTAGCCGCCGTAGCTGCCGCCCAGCGCGCAGGCGCGGTCGCCGTCGAGGAAGGAATACTTCTCCTGCGCCGCCGCCCAGCCCTTCTGCAGGTCTTCCAGCGGCTTGCCGCCCCAGTCCTGCGAGATGGAATCGGTGAAGGCCTGGCCGTAGCCGGTGGAGCCGTGGAAGTCGATCATCACCACCGCGAAGCCGGCGCCGGCGTAGGTCTGCGGGTTCCAGCGGTAGTGGAAGTTGTTGCCGAAGCTGCCCTGCGGGCCGCCGTGGATCAGGAAGGCCACCGGGTACTGCTTGCCTTCCTCGTAGTTGGCCGGCTTCACGACGTAGCCGTACACGGTTTCGTCGTTCCAGCCCTTGAAGCTGAACTGCTCGTAGTCGCCGAACGCCAGGCCGGCAAGGCGCTCTTCGTTGTTGCGCGTCACCTGGCGGGCGGCGCTGCCGTCGGCGCGGGCCACGAAGGCCTGGGCCGGCGAGGTGAGGTTTTCGTGCGTGTAGGCCAGGGTGTCGCCGCGCAGGTCGAAGCCGCCGACGGTGCCGCCGGCCACGACCTTGGTGGCTTCGCCGCTGGCGATGTCCACCTTGAACAGCGGGTGCGTGCCCACGTCGTAGGCCGTGGTGTAAATGGCCTTGCCGTTGGCGGAGAGCACGATGCCGTCGGCCGAGCGGTCCCAGGCCGGGGCGATTTCGCGCGCCTTGCCCTTGCGCAGGTCGAGGGCCATCAGGGCCAGGCGGTCGGCTTCGAAGCCGGGGCGCTTCATGGCGCGGTAGTAGAGCGTCTTGCCGTCGGCGCTGAACACCGGGCCGGCGTCCATGGCCGGG
>DNNT01000276.1 GCA_003497545.1 Arenimonas sp.
GGTGTCGGTGCGGCGCACGTCCAGGCCGCCGCCGACCGCCTCGAGCCGCTCGCGCATGCCGCCCAGGCCGTTGCCCGGCGCCACGACGCCACGGCCGCGGCCGTCATCGCGGATGTCGAGCCGCAGCTGTCCGCCTTCGCGCCGCAGCACCACCCACAGGTTGTTCGCCTGCGAATGCCGCGCGGCATTGGTCAGGCCCTCCTGCACGGCGCGCAGCACCGCCTCGGCCTGGGCCACGGAAGCCACGCGCGTGTCGCCGGCGATCTGCAGGTGCAGGCGTGGCCGCGGGAAGGGCGAGGCCAGGGCTTCCAGCGCCGGGCCGAGTTCCAGGCCGTCGCCGCGGCGCATCTGCAGCACCACGCCGCGGATGTCGGCCAGCAGTTCGTCGGCCAGGCGCGCGCACAGCGCCACCTGCGTGTCTTCACCGAAGCGTGGGTCGCGCGCCAGCGCCGCCAGGTTGAGCTTGAGCGCGGTGAGCTTGTGCCCCGCCACGTCATGCAGTTCGCGCGACAGCCGCAGGCGCTCGCCGTCGCGGGCGGTTTCGGCCAGCAGCGAACGCGTCGCCACCAGGTCGGCGTTCGCCGCGGCCAGGGCGTCGCGGGCGCGTTCGGCGTTGAGGCCGAACCAGGCGGTCAGGCCGGCGAAAGCCTGGAAGCTCATGTGCATCAGCGTGCTCACCAGCGCGTTGCGGAACTGCCAGAGCTCGCTGTAGACCAGGTACATCACCACGTTCGACGCCAGCACGAGCAGCACCGCCGGCCGCGGCGGCGCCACGTGCACCACCTGCACCACGCACAGGATCAGCAGGATCGGCAGCGTGCTGTTGCGCGCCAGCGCCATCAGCGCGAAGGCGATGCCGAACTGCAGCGCCACGCGCAGCCGCAGCCGGCCCAGCGGCGCCCGGTCGTTGCCCACCACCGACATGAACAGCGCCAGGAAGGCCAGGTGCAGCCCCGCCAGCAGCCAAGCCGGTGCCGGCGCGCCCAGCCACGCCGGTGAATCCAGGCGGGTGAACAGCAGCTCCCAGCCGATCGCGCCCCAGGCCAGGTAGGCGGCGAAGCTGAGCGGCGAAGACACGGTGCGCAGTCGGGTTTGCATGGCGGCAGCTTGGGCCGCTGCGCGCGCGCGCTCAAGGCCCGAGGCGAAGAAAGTGACTTCCGGCAGGCCACCGCGATGACCGCCGGCACCTGATCGGCGTCCGCCGCGTCGCGACACTGGCGCCGAACCCGGAGGAACCCCATGAACACCTATCAAGCCATCGTCCTGCTGCACGTCGCCTTCGGCACCGTTGCGCTCGCCACCTACTGGACCGCGGGCCTGGTGAAGAAGGGCACGCCCCTGCACCGCCGCACCGGCCAGGCCTACCTGCTGGCGATGTGCGGGATCCTCGGCACCGGCCTGCCGATGGTCGTGGCGGCGCTGCGTGCCGACAAACCCAACATCGCCGCCTTCCTCGCCTTCCTGCTGCTGCTGGTGGCGCAGGCCTGCTGGACCGCCTGGCGTGCCATCCGCGACAGGCGTTCGCCGGAACGCTTCTTCGGCAAGGTCTACTGGGGCCTCACCGGCGCCTGCGTGCTGGCCGGCCTGGCCATGGTGGCCCTGGGCCTGCACATCGGCCAGCCAATCTTCGCGGTGTTCGGCGGCATCGGCGCGCTGGCGGGCATTGGCGCGCTGCGTGCCCGCCGCCGCAGCGCCACCGATCCGAAGTGGTGGCTCAAGGAACACTACGGCGCCATGATCGGCAACGGCGTGGCCACCCACATCGCCTTCTTCGGCATCGGCCTGCGCAGCCTGCTGCCGGGCGTCGACCCGGCGCTGCTGCAGAACTTCGCCTGGTTCGCGCCGCTGGCGGCCTCGTTCGTCGCCGCCGCCTGGCTCGACCGAAAGTACGGTCGCCCGGCGAAAGCTCAGACGTCGCCGTCGTCCAGCCAGCCCTCGCCGGTCCCGCGCGTGTAGACCTGGTCGCCTTCCTGCACCGAACCGGCCGGGAAGCTGCCGAGCGCGGCCAGCTTCGAATAGATCGGCGTGAAGTCCGGCCGCGTCGCCTCCATCAGCTGTTCGTAGCTGTCGATGACGAAGTAGGTCTTCTGGAAGGTGTCGATGCGGTAGCGGGTGCGCATGATGCGCTCGAGGTCGAAGCCGATGCGGTTGGGCGCCGGCGATTCGAGGCTGTAGATCGATTCGCCCTTGGAGCTGACGATGCCGCTGCCGTAGATGCGCAGGCCGTCGGGCTGGCGGATCAGGCCGAACTCGACCGTGTACCAGTACAGGCGCGTCAGGTTCACCAGCGCCTCGGGACCGATGGCGTGCGCCTTGACGCCGCCGCGGCCGTAAGCGGCCATGTAGTCGGCGAAGACCGGGTTCATCAGCAG
This sequence comes from Arenimonas sp., assembly GCA_003497545.1. Lineage (GTDB taxonomy): Bacteria > Pseudomonadota > Gammaproteobacteria > Xanthomonadales > Xanthomonadaceae > Arenimonas. The sequence goes on from DNNT01000276.1 coordinate 2,373, forward strand.
CGGCACGTGGCCGAACAGGTCGTGGAACAGGTCCGGTTCGCTCAGGTAGTCAAGCTGCTCGGGCTTGCGGATCCACCAGGTCACCGGGAAGCGGCGGTTGGCCAGGTGTTCGAAGAAGGTGAGCTCCGGCAGCAGGCCTTCGACGCCGATCAGCTCCCAGCCGGTGGCCCGGCGCAGCATCGGATTGATCTCGTCGAACTTCGGGATGCGGTCGGGCGTCATGCCCATGGCTTCCTGCTGGCGCAGGAATTCGTCGCTGGCGCGGCCCACCAGGATCTCGCGCTGGCGCCGGAACAGCGTCGCCCAGACCGCGTGGTCCTGCTCGCTGTAGCTGGCCCAGGGCTGCTCGACCACGGCCGTCGTGTAGACCGGGACGTAGCCCTTGTCGGTGAGCTGGTGTTCGACGCGTTTCGGGGTGTTCATGGCGGCTCCGTACGGACCACACCAGTCTAGCGTCGGCTCTCCGCAACAGGCTTGCGAAGTTGCAGGTTAATGGCCAGCGGGCGCAACATGATTGCGTCAAACGTCCGTAAGTGAGCAGGAAATGGACCGTGTCCGCCTCGACCGCACCGACCTGGCCCTGCTGGCCGAACTCCAGCGCGAGGGCCGGCTGAGCAACGCCGACCTCGCCGAACGGGTCCGCCTGTCGCCCTCGGCCTGCCTGCGCCGGGTGCAGCGGCTGGAGCAGGTGGGCGTGTTGGCCGGCTACGCCGCGCGCATCGACCCGGGCAAAGTGGGCCTGGGCCTGCAGGCCTTCGTGCGCGTGCAGCTGGCGCGGCACGACCCGGAAGCGGTGGAAGCCTTCACCGCGCGCGTGAACCGCTGGGACGAAGTGGTGGCCTGCTACGCGCTCACCGGCGAGATGGACTACCTGCTGCAGGTGGTGGTGCAGGACCTCGACCACTTCTCCCGCTTCCTGCTCGACCACCTGCTCAATGCCAGCGGCGTGGCCGACATCAATTCCAGCTTCGTGCTGCGCACCGTGAAGCAGGNNGCTGGCCGAGGACAGGGCGGTCTGGTCGATGACCTGGCAGCTGAAGCCGTCGGCCTCGATGGCGGCGGCGATGCGCTCGACGAAGGCGCGCACGCGCGGCGCCAGCACCAGGATCAGCGGGAAGGCGATGGGCCAGGCGATGGCGAAGCTGCGGCCCCAGGCCATCAGGTAACCCGGCGCCAGGCCGCGGTTCACCGCCGTGATGATGCCGGACATGATGCCCGCCATCAGCAGCGACATGATCAGCGCGAACAGCAGCCCTGCCTGCTTCGGGGAAAGCCGCGCCGTCACGGCGCGGCCTGGCCGCCGAAGGTGCGGCCGAAGAAGTCGCCTTCCTTCCACTGCGGCCGGCCCGCGGCGTCGCCGACACGGCGGCCGATGGCGGCGTTGAGGCGCGAAAGCATGGCCGCGCTCGGATAATGGATCGGCCGCGAGAGGTCATCGCTGGGCTGGTGGTAGTGGCCGGTGAGGAAGTCTTCGTACAGCGCGAGCGCGTCCACGTCGGGCGAACGCGCCTTGATGCCGGCGTCGAGGTACACGGCCGGGATGCCCTGGCGCACGAAGGCGTACTGGTCGGAGCGCACGAACACCACCTCCTCCGGCTTCGGGTCGGCGCTCAGGCCCACGCCCAGCTCGGCGGCGGCGGCCTTGACGTCGTCCTCGAGGCTGCTGTGCTCGATGCCGATCGGCACCACGTCGGTCACGTCGGCCAGGAACACCGGCATGTCCATGTTGATGTTGGCCACCAGCGACTCGCGCGGCACGGTCGGATGGGTGGCGAAGTGCTCGGCGCCCAGCAGGCCGCGTTCCTCGGCGGTGACCGCCACGAACAGGAGCGAACGCTTCGGCGCCGGCCCGGCCACCAGCTCGTGCGCGGCCTCCAGCATCACCGCGGTGCCCAGGGCGTTGTCGAGCGCGCCGTTGTAGATGCCGTCGCCGTTCACTTCGGCGCCGTGGCCGACGTGGTCGAGGTGGGCGGTGTAGACGATGTGCTCGGCCGACAGCGCCGGGTCGGAGCCCGGCAGCTTGCCGACGACGTTGTGGCTTTCCACCGTTTCCAGCGCAGTGGCGCCGGTGAGCGTGGCCTGGCCGGGCAGGTCGAAGGCTTCGAGCGTGCCGGCCTCGCGGCGCGCGAACACTTCCTCGGCGTCCATCTTCGCGCCCTCGAACAGCTCGCGCGCGGCCTGGACACCGAGGCTGGCGGTCGCCTTGAGCTGCGGGAAGGCATCGACCGGCGCGCCGTCGTCGCCCACCAGGCGCATGCCCGGCATGGCCCAGTTGCGGGCATTGCGGGCCCAGGGGTACTTGGCTTCGTCCACCGGGTTGCCGATGGTGATGGCGCCGACGGCACCGCGTTCGGCCAGGCGCGCCAGCTTCTCGCGGCCCGAGGCGTGGTAGGCGCGCTGGGTGTTGGGGAAGGTGGACGGCGCGCCGGAGAAATACACGGCGATCTTGCCGCGCACGTCCACGCCTTCGAAGTCGTCGTGCTCGAGCTCGGGCGCGTGCACGGCCTGGCCCACGAACACCAGCGGCGCGGTCACCGAGTGCGAGGCGGCGTTGAAGTTGATGCCCGGCAGGAATTCTTCCTCGAAGGCGAAGCGGCGCTCCTCGCCGTCGCGCACCAGGCTGAAGCCGGCACCGTCGCGCAGGCGGCGGCCTTCGAGCAGGGGCACGCGCTGGAAGTAGCTGCCGTCGTCGCCGGCCNNCCGGCCGGCTGCAGGCCGATGGCGCGGTAGCGGTTGGCCACGTAGAGCGCGGCCAGGTCGTAACCGCGGGTGCCGGCGGCGCGGCCCTCGAGCAGGTCGTCGGCCAGGAAGGCCACGTCGGCCTGGATGCGGCGGTCGCCACCGTCGGGCGGGGCCATGGCGGCCGGGCTGGCCTCCGGGGCGGGGCTGCGGCTGCAGGCGACGAGCAGGGCGAGGGCGAGCGGGGCAAGCAGAAGCTTCATGCAGTGGACTCCTGGGGAACCGGCCGAAACTACCATCGCGGCGGCTCCCTGGGAATGAAGGCCGCTCATGCCCCCGGGGGTGTCGCCTCCCAGCCGCCCATGCCGTCGGCCATCACCAGGTCGCGGCCGGCTTTCTTGGCGGCGTACATGGCCCGGTCGGCGCGCTGCAGCAGCTGGCTGAACTGCCGGTCGGCCGGCGCCAGCACCGCCACGCCGATCGACAGCGTCACCGGGCGGCGCTGTTCGCCCAGCACCAGCGGCTGCGCCGAAAACGCCTCGCGGATGCGCTCGGCCGCGGCCACCGCGCTGCTGCTGTCGGTGCTGGGCATCAGCACGATGAACTCCTCGCCGCCCAGCCGGCCCAGCAGGTCCTCGGCGCGCAGTTCGTCGCGGATGCGTTCCACCGCGCGCACCAGGGCGTGGTCGCCGGCGGCGTGGCCGAGTTCGTCGTTGATGCGCTTGAAGTGGTCGATGTCCACCACCAGCGCCGCCAGCGACATGCCGTGCCGGCGCGCGGCGGCGATGGCGCGGGTGCCGAGCTCCTCGATGGCGCGGCGGTTGTACACGCCGGTGAGGTAGTCCACCCGCGCGGCGCGCTCGAGTTCGCGCTGGCTGCGTTCGGTGCACAGCAGCAGGAAACCCAGCGTGGCCACCACCGGCAGGATGCCGCCCAGCGCGTAGGTCAGCAGCTGCACGTGGGTGAGCTGGAACACGGTCGTGACCTGGCCCGGGTCGTACACCAGCACCACCGCGCGGTACGCCATGATCAGCGACGAAAACAGGAAGGCGCCGCCGGCCACGTGCCGGATCGGGCCGCGGGCGTCGGAGCGGCGGTAGATGGTCCAGGCGCTGTAACCGAGCATCCAGGCCAGCACCAGCGAGATGGCGATCAGGCGCTGGGTGAGGTCCGGTTGCACCAGGCCCCACCAGGCCGAGGTGGCCACGGCCAGCGCCACCATCAGCCAGAGCAGGCCCGCCCTCGCCGGCAGCTGGTAGAAACGCCGCAGCGCCAGTCCGTAGGCGGCGAAGGCCAGGGCGATGAGCGCGTTGGCGACCACGATGGTCAGCCAGGGCGACAGCACGTCGCGCTGGGTCAGCAGCACGAAACCCACCGGCTGCAGCAGCGTGGCGGCGATCCACGGGGTCACCGCGGGACGCAGGTTCGCCGGCAGGGCCCTCGCCACCACCGCCAGCAGCACGCCCACCAGCAGCGTGAGCAGCGCGCCGACCAGCAGGCCCGAGCGGATGTCGAAAGACCACTGCATGCGTGGGCATCGCCTCCCGGCGACGAGGGCTTCGGGCCCAAGGGTTTCACCGCGCGCGCAGCGGCGCAAGCGCTAGGGGAGGGTCGGCGGTTCGCCGCGATCCGGGGGCGCCTGGCGTGGCCGGAACGGCAGCACCACTGCGTCACGCGCCGGCGTGCGCTGCCAGAGCACGGGCACCTCGCCGGGGCGCGGCATCTCCAGTTCGGCGCCATCGCCGGAAGCGTCGGCGTCCTCGGCTTCTTCTTCCTCCCAGCTGTAGCGCTTGCGCGGCGGCTCGGGGTCGGCGCGGCGCCACCACCAGGCCGCCAGCACGCCGGCCAGGGCGCCGCTGAGGTGGTATTCCCAGGACACGCCCGGCTCGCGCGGCAGCACCGTGAGCAGCATGCCCCCATAGAAGAAAAAGGCGATCAGCGCCGCCGCCACCGAAGCCCGGTCGCGCCGGAACAGGCCCAGGAACAGCAGCAGGAACATCAACCCGTGGGTAAGCCCGCTGGCGCCGATGTGGAAGGATGGCCGGCCGATCAGCCAGGTGCCCAGGCCCGACAGCAGCCAGATCACCGGCAGCGCGCGTTGGCTGGCGCGCGGGTACACGGTGCCCACCAGCGGCCCGAGGATGAGCAGCGCGCTGGCGTTGGCCAGCCAGTGCCCGGCCGATCCGTGCAGCAGCGGCGCGGTCAGGATGCCCACCAGCCCCGGCACGCTGAGCGGCACCAGCGCGAAGGCGCGGGTGTCGCCCAGCCAGGGCCCGGCGAAATGCAGGGCGCCCAGCGCCACCACGAAGGCCATCGAGGCCAGCAGCGCGCGGCGGAAGTTCCGCCGCACGGCCGCGGCATGGCGTTGGTGTTCGGCGTCCATTCCCTCAGGGTGGGGGCGCGGGCGCCGGGTGCAAGGCCGTCAGGGGCTGCCCACCACGCCGGGCGCCTGCCGCGGCTTGATCCACAGGCTCAGCACCATGGCCGTGGCGATGGTGGCCGCCACCACGCCCAGCGACACCGCCACCGGGATCTTGAAGACATCGATCAACACCATCTTGCTGCCGATGAAGACCAGGATCACGGCCAGGCCGTAGTTCAGCAGGTGGAAGCGGCTGGCCGCGGCCTGCAGCAGGAAGAACATCGCGCGCAGCCCCAGGATGGCGAACACGTTGCTNNCCTTGCCCAGCCACAGCGCCTCGCCGTGGTAGCGGCGCACCAGCGGCAGGTGGCCGGTGATCCAGCGCAGCACCGGGTTCTTGTCCATGTCCGGTTCCTGGCCGGCGGCCCACAGCATCTTGGCGCCGGTGACCAGCAGGAACACGCCGAAGATGTACAGGATCCAGTGGAACTGGGCGATCAGCGCCGCGCCCACGAAGATCATGATCGCGCGCAGCACGATCGCGCCCAGCACGCCCAGGATCAGCACGCGCTGCTGGCTCTGCGGCGGGACCGCGAAGTAGGTGAACAGCATCAGGAACACGAAGATGTTGTCCACC